>CALXSW010000023.1 GCA_944391255.1 uncultured Clostridia bacterium
TCATGCGGAGCTTTTATATCCTAATTTTTATTATATTGATAAGAAAATAAAGAAAATTGTATGCCGGAATAAGATCGAAAAAATGACTTTATTGAATATGCTACGTCAATACAATGAAAAGCAGTATAAAAAATACAAAAATATTATTTGTATACATAAAAAAGATATGTTTGAAGAAAATGGTTTATTTGTTCAAGATGTATCTTATGGGGATAATTCAATATGTTTTTATTTTTCTGATACATATTCAAAGCACCAATATATAAAAAGAAATATTGCTCACAGAGAAAAACAGAATTTAAATATAGATTTGACATTTAAGTTGATGTGGAAGGACAGCGCTCAAAAAGATATAATGACTGTAACTGTCGATGAAACAATAGATTACGAGTTTCCAAGACCTATAATATTAAATAATTTGCCTGCATATGAAAACGCATCTACGCTGTCAATAGAGATATACATAGGAATGAGTTGTATATGCAATATTGCAAGAGATTTAAAAGATGTTATTATAATATAATAAAATGTGCATGTTTCGAGGATTAAAAACATTCATATATTATTTTATTGTGAAAATCTTACAAAAACAATTGACATTTATATTGATTTAATATATAATTATATGAGAAGTAATATAAAATTAAAACAGTTTAATATAAAAAGCGGTGTCGATAAGACGCCGACGTAATAAATGAGGAGGGCAATATTATGCTGGTGAACACAAAAGCAAAGGTGGGCGTTTTTTCGATCGCGTTAGGTGCGTATCTTCCGCAGTTTCCGCAGTTGGTACCTGAATTTGAAAGTCAGTACGAGGCGTTTAAAAAAAACAATACCTGACAGTGTTGAAATTATTGACGGAGGTATGGTGACAACGAAAGAGCAGTCACAGGCAGCGGGCGATCTGTTCCGTGCGGCTGATGTTGATCTTGTATTTTTACAGCTGCTTACATATGCGACGTCATATAACATGCTTCCGGCGGTAAAGGATCTTGATGTTCCTGTTGTTTTGGTGAATGTTCAGAAATTAAAGGCGCTTGATTATGACCACACAGATATCGCGTCATGGCTTGGCGAAGGCTACGCTTGCGGAGCTGTAGGCGAAATGGTTGCGGATCTTGAAAGATTCGGAAAGAGACACGCTGTTATAACAGGTGTTGTTGAGGGCGGCGATGATATCGTTCAGGCTGAGATCGAGGACTGGTGCCGCGCTGCTCAGACAAGAAGAAGATTCCGCGATACGAACATTGCGCAGATAGGCAGACCATATCCGGGTATGATGGATCTGTATATTGACGAATCCAATTTGTACAGAAGAATGAATTTGTATACAAAGCAGTTCGACTGGGAGAAAATGTGGGTTATCGCCGACAATATCACAGATGAAAATGCTATTCGTGAAAAGGCTCAGGATATCCTCGACACATTCGATATCGAAGGCGGCGGAACGATAGAAAAAGTATGGGATATGGCAAAGTACGTTGTTGCTTTTGAGCAGTGGTGTAAGGATGAAAAGCTTGGTCTTATCGCGTCGCATTATGACGGATTCGCGCAGGGTCAGGCAGGCGTTCTTGACAGTATGTTGATCCCTGCTTTCTCAATGCTTATCAAGCAGGGAGTTGCCTGCGCAGTTGAGGGCGATATAAAAGTTGCAATGGCAATGAGTATTTTAAAAACTATTTCGGGCACAGGTCAGCTTGCTGAGATGTATTCTATCGATTTCAATGACGATATCGCTATAATCGGTCACAGCGGTTCAGGTGACGCCGATATTTCAGATAAAAAGCCGACTATGAAGATCGTAGAAGTATTCCACGGCAAGAGCGGCGGCGGTTATCTGACTCAGTTCTATCCGTACACAGGCCCTGTTACATATCTTGCGATCACTCAGGACGGAGATGGAAACTTCAAGTTCATTGCGGCTGAGGGTGTAAATGAAGAGGGCAAGATCCTTTCATTCGGTGATACAAATATGAGAACACGCTTTACATGCGGCGCGAGAGAATTTGTGAACCGCTGGAGCGAATGTGGTCCTACACATCATTTCGCGGCTGCCACAGGCAGACATATCGACACTATTGCAAAGGTAGCAAAGATCTTCAATGTACCTTTACAGATCGTTACAAGATAATTTTTGGAGAATGGGGAGGCTTTACAAGCCTCCTTTTTTGCCCTGTTTTATGAAAAAAAATTTAATATGATTTTGCATTTCTTGAAAAATCGAAAAATATCATGCGTTGATATTTTATGAATATTATGCATAAAAATATATAAAATTGTAATAAATTGTAAAGAAATTTTGAATTTTATATTGACCTTAGCGGAGATATGTGATATACTAAATGGGTTGATTGTATAAATCAAAAATAAAATAAGTTTAACTCTGGAGAGTCTTTTATTAGAGTCTGTTTAAATCAAGCTAAATATTCAGTTTTTTAATAATTTACCGATAATAAAACCGGATAAAGAAATTCATAAAAACAATATATTCCGTTATTTGAACAGCCGCTAAAAGCGCCGAAGGTGTAACGCGGAAATTCCGCCAATCTCTCAGGCAAAAGGACAGAGCACAAAGCATGTTCTACTCTTTGGAGAATAAACACAAGGAGGAAAAACATGTTATCAGTTATCAATTCAGCCCTTGTCAAGATCGATGATTTTGTATGGGGTTTGCCTCTTATCGTGCTTATTCTTGCGACGGGTCTGTTTTTAAGTATCCGTCTTAAGGGTTTGCAGATAAGTAAGCTCCCGCTTGCGGTAAAGAATCTTTTCGCAAATGAGAAGAGCGGAGATGTGGGTGACGTATCAAGCTTTGCGGCTCTGTGTACAGCGCTTTCAGCGACTATCGGAACAGGTAATATCGTCGGTGTTGCGACCGCTATTGTCGCGGGCGGACCGGGCGCGCTGTTCTGGATGTGGATGGCGGCGATCGTAGGAACGGCTACAAAGTACGCTGAATGTCTTTTGGCTGTCAAGTTCAGAGGCATAGCTAAGGACGGACACGTCGTAGGCGGACCGTTCGCTTACATAGAATACGGAATGGGCAGAAAATGGAAATGGCTCGCCGTTATATTTGCAATATTTGGAATATGTGTCGGACTTATGGGTATCGGTACATTCTCGCAGATAAACGGTATAACAAGCGCTGTAAACAACTTCTTTGATCCGAATAACGCTCATGTAATAACATTATTCGGCAGAAGTTATTCGATCTCTGTAGTGATCGCCGGAATAATCCTGACAGTATGCTCTGCGCTCGTTATTATAGGCGGTATAAAGAGAATATCTACAGTATCACAGGTAGTTGTTCCGTTCATGGCTATTCTTTATGTCGTTTTCGCATTGCTCGTGATTGCGTTTAATGTTACAGAGATACCAAACGCAATAGTTACTATTGTAAAAGCTGCGTTCAATCCGGCTGCTGTAACAGGCGGTGCTGTAGGATCTATAATAGTAGCGATGCAGAAGGGTGTTGCAAGAGGTATATTCTCAAACGAGGCAGGACTTGGAAGCGCGCCTATAGCG
>CALXSW010000024.1 GCA_944391255.1 uncultured Clostridia bacterium
TTATATCGCTCGCGGCAGACAATATCGGCGCCGATAAGGACAGCATAGCCGGTTTTGATCTTTATTTGTATAACAGAATGAAAGCAACGGTGTTCGGGGCGGAGAACGAGTTTTTCTCAAGCGGAAGGATAGATGATCTTGAGAGCGTGTTCCTGTCACTTAAAGCGTTTATAAACGCGGAGAAGTCAAGTACACTAAAACTCTTTGCGGCGTTTGACAACGAGGAAACGGGATCTTTAACAAAGCAGGGTGCGCAGTCTACATTTTTTGCCGATACGCTTGAAAGGATAAACAGCGCTCTTATGATAAGCCGCGCGGAGTTTTTGCGCCGCGCCGCGTCAAGCTTTATATTGTCGTGCGATAATGCCCACGCGGTGCATCCGAATTATCCTAATAAGGCTGATATATCAAACAGTCCGCGAATCAACGGCGGAGTGGTGTTGAAATTCAACGCGTCGGGGAAATACACGACAGACGCGGTATCGTCAGCTGTTGTAACGGCAGCAGCGAAAAAAGCGGGCGTGCCGTTACAGAAATACCATAACCGTTCCGATATGCCCGGCGGATCAACGCTCGGCAATCTGATGAATGTGAATATATCGGTGCATTCAGCGGATATAGGATTAGCGCAGCTCGCAATGCATTCGGCATATGAAACAGCCGGTGTGCATGACGTTGAATATATGGAGCGTCTGCTTAAAGCTTTTTATGAAACGGAGCTTAGAGCAGTATCGTCAGATAAAATAGAATTATGAGCTTGAAGCTGTTGGAAATGAGTATGTACTCGTTTTCAGCAGCTTTTTTAATACATATAAGACTGCCTGAATAAGGCTGTGATGAGGTAATAAAGGGTGAAATGAACGTGACCGGCAAAAGGCTTTTGAGCTTTGCCGGTCACGTTTTTTTAATTCTTTTTTGGCAGAGGTATCTTTATAACTACCTCTGTGCCCTTGTTGAGCTTGCTTGTGATAAGTATTTTTCCGTTAAACGATGTTTCTATCGTCTGCTTTGCTATCGCAAGCCCTAAGCCTGTTCCGCCTTTGTCGCGTGAGCGCGCTTTATCAACTCTGTAAAATCTGTCAAATATTTTTGGCAGCTTATCCTCAGGGATACCGATGCCGTTATCGCGTACCTTTATCAGAATATCATTGAAAACGCAGCTTGTAAAAATATTTATCGAGCCGCCCGATGGTGTGTATTTGAGCGCGTTCGTTATTATGTTCGTAAATACGCGTTCAAGTCCGTCACGGTCGCCTGTGATCATAGGTATGTCGTTTGTAGGCGTGTATGTCAGCTCCTGATTTTTCTTTTTTGCTGAAAGGCTTAGTCTTTCAACAAGTCCTTCAAGCATTGATCGTATATTTATATCGTCTGACGGACGCTCATATGACGCGTTTACATCAAGCTGTGACAGCGTCAGAAGATCCTCTATTATCTTTGTCATTCTGTCTGTTTCAGATGATATCGTGTTTAGAAAACGAGTCCGTATGTCCGCGTTCGCGTCCGGCGTGTCGGCGAGCATATCGGCGTATGATTTTATAACGGTCAGCGGTGTGCGCAGCTCGTGCGAAACGTTCGCTACAAAATCCTGACGCGCATGCTCAAGCTTATCCTGCTTTGTTATATCATGGATTATAACTATAACGCCGCCCTCGCTGTTCTGTGAAAATGACGCAAAGCTCATTTGAAGGACGTTGTCGTTTATCGATATCTCTTTTTCAACCGACGCTCTGCTGTTGAGATATTGCAGCGACTCAAGCGTTATATCAACGTTTATTTCCTTGAAGAAGTTGTTGAATGTTATATCGTCTACAAATTTTCTGTTCAGAAGTCGCTGAGCCTCTCTGTTTATATGCGTCAGAGCTCCGTTCATATCAAAAGCGAGGATACCGTCGTTCATGTTTTCAAGTATCGTTTCTATCTTGCGTTTTTCTGCCGTTTCCTTGTCAGCATGCTCCTTTTTCGAGTTCGCAAGGAAAACGAACGATTCCTTAAGATCGGCTATCTCGCTGTAATGGTCAAATCTGCTCAATACTGTATATTCTCCGGCTGCAAGGCGGCGCGCCTGATCGGAAACTGTCTTTATAGGCGCTGTGACCTTTGAGGCTATTATGTTTCCTATGATATAGCTTAGCAGAGCGGAAACTATAATAAGAAACAGCGAGTTTGCCGCGTGGCGCTGCAAAACCTCCTTCTGAAGAACAAGCGAATCCTTTAGGTATATAACATATTTAACATCACTTCCGCTCATCACCGGAAACGCGTAATCTATCGCGCTCGACAAAAATCCGCCGCTTATCGATTCCACTCCGGCAAGCGCGTTGTCTATGACGGCTGATGATTCCGTGACCTGCTCGCCGCGAGATGAGTAAAGCACAGAGCCGCTTCTGTCGAGTATGAACAGATCAGATGATCTGTTTATAGACAGAAGATCACGGTATGCAAGTATCATCTTTGATAAATTGTCTACTATGACAGGCGATGAATCGGTTATAACAATGCCGTTCGTTCCGTCGGCTGACGTTTCTGTAACGGCGGTGTTTGCCGTTTCTGTTATTGATGATTTGAATTCGGGCGTGAATGTGTTAGACACCGCATCGCTGAAATTTTTATGGTAATGGTGCACGGTTATAAATACGCTCGCTATTGCCGCGGCGATCTCTATAAGCACAATGAACAGCACAAACAGAGATGATATCTGAGTTCGTATGCTTTTGAACATATGTAAAAAATCCTTTCGCGCTTATTTAAAATCAAAACACCCAGTGCATAGCTGCGCATGGGTGTTTGTAATATATCTGTGTTATATTTTATTAAAATAGTATCCTATGCTTCGCTTTGTCATGATGTAGCGCGGCATACTCGGATCATCTTCTATTTTCTCTCTAAGTCGCCTTATCGTGACATCTACCGTTCTCACATCGCCGAGATACTCATATCCCCATACATTTTCAAGCAGTACCTCGCGTGAGAATATCTGGTCGGGAGACATTGCGAGGAATTTTAAAAGCTCAAATTCTCTCAGCGTTATTTCAAGCGTCTTGCCGTTTTTGCGAACCTCGTACCTGTCAACGTTTATAGTCACATCGCCTGATGTTATTATTCCGGCGTCGTCCTGCGCTGATGAAGCTTCCGAGTTTATTGCTGAACGGCGAAGAAGCGCTTTAACTCTCGCTGTAAGCTCGCGCGCCGAATACGGCTTTGTGACATAGTCGTCAGCGCCAAGTTCAAGACCAAGCACCTTATCGACCTCGCTTTCTCTCGCTGTAAGCATTATTATAGGAACATTTGATGTCTTTCTTATCTGCTTGCAGACGTCCATTCCGTCCATGCCCGGAAGATTTATGTCGAGCAGAACAACGTTCGGGTTCTGACTCATACAGAGATCATAGCCTGACGGACCGTCAAACGCCTGAAGCGTGTTATATCCTTCCTTAGAAAATGTAAATGCAAGAATATCGTTAATATTTTTTTCGTCCTCAACAATAAGAATCGTAGCGTCCATTGCGAAAAAATCCCTTCCAATCAATTTATATTTAAGTTACAATTAAATCAACATTATTTCATATATTACATATATTTTATCAAAGTTTAACAGATATATCAAGACCTAATTTAAAAAAAGTTAAAAAAAATGACATATAATTTTTGAAGACGGAAAGAAATCGTCAAAAAATACGTTTTATGTATAGACATTTCAGCGAAATTAATGTATAATATGAATGAAGTATAACTGTACGAAAGGGACCCGTATTATGGGTAGGTGGTCATAATTATGGAAAAAGCAGTTTTGTTGAATGAATCATCGGCGCAGCGGCTTGTGAACCGCATGGCTTATGAGATCATTGAGGATAACAAGGGCTCAGAGGGGATAGTTATTATAGGTATTCAGTCCCGCGGCGTTCTTTTTGCCAAGGCGCTGCGTGAAAAGATCAAGGAGATCGAGGGGATAGACGTTCCTATGGGCAGCATAGATATAACGTTTTACCGCGATGATCTTACAAGACTCATGGATCATCCGGTTATAAAGGAAACGGATATTCCGTTTACGATAGAGGACAAGAGCATAATACTTGTTGATGATGTGCTGTTCTCCGGACGCACAGTCCATGCGGCTATAAAGGAGCTGTTTGATATGGGCAGACCGGCTAAGATAAGACTTGCCGTTCTCGTTGACAGAGGTCATCACGAGCTGCCTGTAGCGGCTGATTACTGCGGCAAGAAGGTGCCGACCGCTTTAAATGAATATATCGATGCG
The DNA here is from genome assembly GCA_944391255.1 of uncultured Clostridia bacterium. Lineage (GTDB taxonomy): Bacteria > Bacillota > Clostridia > UBA1381 > UBA1381 > Ornithomonoglobus. The sequence goes on from CALXSW010000024.1 coordinate 4,259, forward strand.
GATATAACAGATGACGGCGTTGTGAAATCCGTTATTATCACTGAAAAATAAATTCTGGATCAATACGCGGTTTCGTACATACAGCCGCGTCGGAAGGAGAAAATAAAGATAATGAAACATGACTTACTCGGACTAAAGGATTTAAGCGCGGATCAGATAAACCATATACTTGAAACTGCCGCGGCAATGAAGAACATTGTGAAAAGCTCAAATAAAAAGACACCGCATCTTCAGGGCAAGACGGTCGTGAACCTTTTCTATGAGAACAGCACAAGAACGCGTCTGTCGTTTGAGCTTGCCGCTAAATATATGAGCGCGAATGCGGCGAATATATCGTCAAGCGGCTCGTCTGTAGCAAAGGGCGAAACGCTTATTGACACAGCGGAAACGATAAACGCAATGGGGACAGATATACTTGTTATGCGTCACAGCATGAGCGGCGCGCCGCACCTGCTTTCAAAGCTTGTTGACGCGTCTGTGGTAAATGCCGGCGACGGTATGAATGAGCATCCGACTCAGGCTCTTTTGGATATGCTTACGATGATAGAGCATAAGGGACATATAGAAGGACTTAAAGTGGCTATAGTCGGCGACGCAAAGCATTCGCGAGTTGTGCGCTCAAATATATATGGTCTTACAAAGCTCGGCGCGGAGGTCAGCGTGGGCGGACCTGCTACGCTGCTGCCTATGGGGCTTGACAAGATGGGATGTAAGGTTTTTGATAATGTACATGAGGCGATCATAGACGCTGATGTGGTTATGGGATTAAGAATACAGCTTGAGAGACAGAAAAAGGGACTTTTCCCGTCGATACGCGAATATTTCAGATTTTTCGGAGTTGATGAGGACAGGCTGAAGCTCGCAAAGCCTGACGCTATTGTTATGCATCCGGGACCGGTAAACAGAGGCGTGGAGCTTTCTACATCACTTATAGACGGCGACAGAAGCGTTATAACCGATCAGGTCACAAGCGGTGTTGCTGTCAGAATGGCTGTTATGTATCTTCTGTCACGCGGCGGTTTCTGATGTGTATACGATATATATCGGGCGCGGAAAATGATGTTTAAGCCGCGCCGTGATACAATGGCATATATGACATCTTTGGCGAAAGGAGTAAATGATTATAACTATGAAATTATTGATAAAGAACGGTCATGTTATCGATCCGGCAAACGGAATCGATGAAGTGACAAATATATTTGTTGAAAATGGTGTTATATCTGAGGTGGGAGTTGACAATGATCTTGACGGCCTCGATATAGAGATAATAGACGCTTCAGGTAAAATAGTAGCGCCCGGTCTTGTGGATATGCATGTGCATTTAAGAGAGCCGGGACAGGAATATAAAGAGGATATCGAAACAGGCACAAGAGCAGCTGTCTGCGGCGGCGTCACTTCTGTCGCATGTATGCCGAACACTGATCCTGTATGTGACAATGAAACTGTTGTGACTTATATAAAAAAGCGCGCTGAAGAGGTGGGATACGCGAACGTGTTCCCTGTGGGCGCTATTTCAAAGGGACTTGAGGGCAAGCTCTTAGCGGAGATAGGCGAAATGGCTTTTGCCGGCGCTGTGGCTGTGTCAGATGACGGAAGACCTGTTGAGAATTCAGGAATGATGCGCCGCGCGATAGAGTATGCGAAGATGTTCGATGTTATCGTTATATCGCACTGTGAGGATCCGGCTCTTGGCGAGGGTGATATGAACGAGGGCGCTGTTGCTACGGCTATGGGACTTCGCGGTATCTCGCCGGCGGCTGAGGAGGTAATGGCTGCGCGTGATATTCTTGTGGCTGAGGCTATCGGCGGAAGAGTGCATATAGCGCATATTTCAACGCGCGGAACAGTGGAGCTTATACGCGAGGCGAAAAAGCGCGGCGTTAAGGTGACATGCGAGACCTGCCCGCATTATTTTGCGCTGACAGAAGAGGCGTGCATGGGATTTAACACTAACGCGAAAATGAATCCGCCGCTAAGAACTGCCGATGATGTGGCAGCTATAAAAGAAGGTCTTGCGGACGGTACGATCGATTGTATCGTTACAGACCACGCTCCGCATCACCCTGATGAAAAGCAGTGTGAGTTCGGTTATGCGAAAAACGGTATCGTAGGCCTTGAAACGTCTCTCGGACTGGGCATAAAGTGCCTTGTCAAGGAGGGTGTGCTGACTATGAGCCAGCTTATAGAGAAGATGGCTGTGAATCCGGCGCATATACTCGGTATTGCAAAGGGCAGTCTCGCTGTAGGTCAGGCTGCTGATATTACGATATTTGATCCGGAAAAGCCATGGACGGTCGATATAACAAAGCTTCACTCTAAAGGAAAGAATTCGCCATACGATGGTTTTGAGCTTTTCGGAAAGCCGGAATACGTTATAGTAAACGGAGAGGTTATTGTTAACCAATTCGAACTAATGCGATAAAACGCGCGATATGGCGCCCATCTCGCCCGCATTCAGGACTCGAAGTACATTGAGTACGACTTCGCCCTTCATGAGAGCGACCTGAACGCCATCTCCCGCGTTTTATGCGAGAGCATGGGCAATAAAAGAGAGCGCGATACAAAAGAGAAGACATATTATATCAAATACAGTAAAGGGGAATAAAAGAATGTCAGTAGATTTATTGGTAAAGAAGATAAAGGAAAAGCAGAATCCGTCCGTTGCCGGACTTGATCCTGTTATAGATTACGTTCCGCAGCATATACGTGAAAAGGCGTATGCGCAGTATGGAAAAACATTAAAGGGCGCATGTGAAGCTATATGGGAATTTAATAAAGGTCTTATAGACGCGCTTTACGATGTTGTTCCAGCAGTAAAGCCGCAGAGCGCGTTTTATGAGATGTACGGACTCCACGGAGAAGAAGTTCTGCACCGCACTATAGAATATGCTAAGGAAAAAGGATTGTATATCATACTTGATGTAAAGAGAAACGATATCGGCTCAACTGCTGCTGCGTATTCAAAAGCATATCTCGGAAAGGTGGATATAGACGGTGTTGAGGCTGAGCCTTGCCCTGTTGACTGCGTGACAGTAAATCCATATCTCGGAACAGACGGTGTAAAGCCGTTTGTGGACGACTGCAAGGCGTATGACAAAGCTATATTCGCGCTTGTAAAGACGTCAAACCCATCATCGGGCGAGCTGCAGGATATGCTTTCAGACGGAAAGGCAATATATGAGCATGTGGCAGAGCTTGTAAACAAGTGGAACGCTGACACAATAGGTGAGAGCGGCTACGGCGCTGTCGGCGCTGTTGTGGGCGCTACTTATCCGGAGCAGGCTAAGATACTCCGCTCGATAATGAAGCAGTCATATTTCCTCGTTCCTGGCTACGGCGCTCAGGGCGGAAACGCAAAGGACGTAAAGAACAGCTTTAATGATGACGGTCTCGGCGCTATAGTAAATTCATCAAGAGGCATTATGTGCGCGTACAAGAAACAGAATATGCCTGGCGAAGCTTTTGCGGACGCCGCGAGAGCGGAAGCTATAAGAATGAAAGAAGAGCTTAACAGTATTTTATAATTAACGGAGAAGATAATGAAAAAGACATATAATTGTAAATTGATAAGAAAAGAAGAGCTTTGTCCGGGCATTTTCGATTTTGAAATAGAATGTCCTGAAATGGCTCAGGCTGCAAAGACAGGTCAGTTTTTGCATATAACGTGCGGCGGCTCAACTTTTTTGAGAAGACCTATAAGTATTTGTGACACTACAGATACGACTTTAAGATTCTGTTTCCAGGTCAAGGGCGAGGGAACAAAGGAGCTTTCGCTTCGTGAAGTCGGAGATATGATCGACGTTATGGGACCGCTCGGCCACGGCTTTGAAACAGTTCCGGGCGAGAAAACAGTCGTAATAGGCGGCGGTATAGGAACTTTCCCTCTGCTTAAGCTTGCGCGTGAAACGGATTCAGCAGTATTTCTCGGATTCAGAACAAAGGAGCTTGTTGTTATGGAAGACGATTTCAAAGCCGCAAGCGGTAATGTGACAGTCTGCACAGATGACGGAACATACGGCTATAATGGATTTGCCATAGCCGCTATGGGCGAATATCTGCTTGAAAACAAGGTTGACAGAATTTTCTGCTGCGGACCTACGCCGATGCTTAAGGCGGTAAAGCAGATAGCGGAATACAGAGATATCCCGTGTCAGCTTTCGCTTGAGCAGAGAATGGGCTGCGGAATAGGCGCGTGCCTTACATGCGTATGTGAAACAAAGGACGAGGGCATGGGCAAATATAAGCAGGTATGCAGCTGCGGACCTGTATTCGATTCAAAGGAGGTTGTTTTATAATGGCTAACTTAGAGGTAGAATATTGCGGTGTAAAGTTCAAGAATCCTATAGTTACAGCTTCTGGAACATTTGGATTTGGATATGAATACAATGAATATGTGTCACTTAATGAATACGGCGGTTTCGGCGCAAAGGGACTTACTCGTCAGCCGCGCGGCGGAAACAAAGCGCCGAGAATAGCTGAAACGCCATCAGGTATTTTGAACAGTGTAGGCTTGCAGAATCCCGGTGTAGAGGTTTTCGCTGATGTTATAATGCCTGATCTCGCTGAAAAGTTTGACACAAACGTAATAGCCAATATGTCGGGAAACACGATAGAGGAATACGCCGAGATGGCTGAAATACTTTCAGATACCGATGTGGCGGTTATTGAAATGAATATTTCATGCCCGAATGTAAAGCATGGCGGACTCGCATTCGGAACGAACGCGGCAGTCGTTGAGGAGCTTACAAAAGAGGTAAAGAAAAAGTGCAAAAAGCCGCTCGTTGTGAAGCTTTCCCCGAATGTGACGTCAGTGACAGATATCGCAAAGGCGGCTGAAGCCGGCGGCGCTGACGGTGTTTCACTGATAAATACATTGCTCGGTATGCGTATAGATATAAACACAAGACGACCTATTCTTGCGAACAACACAGGTGGTCTTTCAGGCCCAGCCGTAAAGCCTGTCGCGGTGAGAATGGTACATGAGGTGTATAACGCTGTAAAGATACCAATTATAGGAATGGGCGGAGTAATGTCGGGCGATGATGTTATCGAATTTATGATAGCCGGCGCAAGACTTGTGGCTCTTGGCACCGGCATGTTTGTAAAGCCTGATCTTATCCTTGATGTAAAACGCGATATTTTAGCGTACATGGACAGATTCGGCATAGAGGATATAAACGATATTGTCGGAACTTTGGAGTTGAATTAATATAACTGATATAGAAAGGGACAATTTTTTCGGAATCCGAAAAGATTGTCCCTTTCTGTCCCTTACGACTTTTTAACTTAACATGATTTTTTAAAAATATATCTGACCTCTGTTGCATGGTAATAAATACTTATACGGCTTGTCCTATCGGTGATAAAGCCGTATTTTTCGTAAAATCGTCTTGCTCTTTCGTTTTGTTCAAAAACCCAGAGATAAACAGTTTTGAGCTTGCTGTTAAAAATATCATCTATTGCCTTATCCATTATAGCTTTGCCAATGCCGCGCCCCCAATATTCGGGAAT
>CALXSW010000025.1 GCA_944391255.1 uncultured Clostridia bacterium
AAGCACACAAATCTTAAAGGGTTTGTTGTTCGTGCACAGTGTGATTATCCGTCAAACTTCCGCAATGAAATGACTATAAACGATTATCTTGAGGAAGAGGGCGTAGTAGGTATATCAGGGGTTGACACGAGAGCAATAACAAGGATAATCCGCGATTACGGATGTATGAAAGCAGTAATTATGCAGGGCGAGCCTTCAGACGAGGAAGTAAAAGCTCTCATGGACACTTTAAATAACAAGAACGTTATTCTTGAGACAACAACAGATGAAAGCTATGAAATAAATCCGGGCGGAAAGCCGCACGTGGCATTTATCGATATGGGCGCGAAGGACGGTATCCTGCGCGATCTTAAGGCGAGAGGCTGCAAGATAACAGTGTTTAGAGCAGATGTTAAGCCGGAATCGATAGAGGCGGTAAACCCTGATATGGTATTTTTGTCAAACGGCCCTGGAGATCCGCTTGACGCTCCTGGAACAGTTGATACTATAAAGGCTCTTATCGGCAAGTTCCCTATATGCGGCATATGCATGGGACACCAGATCATCGGTCTTGCGCTTGGCTGCAAGACTGCAAAGCTTAAATTCGGTCACCACGGCGGAAATCAGCCTGTAAAATATCTTGAAACAGGTATATGCTATATAACAAGCCAGAACCATAACTATATACTTACAGATTATCCTGAGGACGTAGAGGAATGGTTCATCAATGTAAATGACGGATCATGCGAAGGTATCAGACATAAGACATTGCCTATTCTGAGCGTTCAGTTCCATCCGGAGGCTTCGCCTGGACCGCTTGATTCGGGCTGGTTATTTGACAGATTCTTAAAGGAGGTAAAGTGATATGCCTTTAGATAAATCCATAAAGAAGGTACTTGTTATAGGTTCAGGTCCTATAGTAATAGGTCAGGCGGCTGAATTTGACTATTCAGGCACACAGGCATGCCGCGCGATAGAAGAAGAGGGTATAGAGGTAGTTCTCGTAAACTCAAACCCTGCAACTATCATGACAGACAGAGGCATGGCGACTGAAACTTATATAGAGCCGCTTACAGCAGATTATATTGAAAGAATAATAGAGCGTGAAAGACCGGATTCAGTTATCGCCGGAATGGGCGGACAGACAGGTCTTAACCTCGCGTGTGAGCTGTACGATAACGGTGTATTTGAAAAATACGGAGTAAACGTAATTGGTACATCGATAGAGTCTATCAAAGAGGGCGAGGACAGAGATTCGTTTAAGAAGCTCATGGAAAGAACAAATCAGCCTATAGCTCCTTCAGAGATCGTAACAAATATGGAGGACGGACGCGCGTTTGCTGAAAAGATAGGCTATCCTGTTATTGTGCGTCCTGCATATACTTTGGGCGGAACAGGCGGCGGTATCGCTGAAACTCCGGAAGATCTTGAAGTGATCCTCGCGCAAGGTCTGCATCTTTCAAGAGTCGGACAGGTACTTCTTGAAAAGTCGATAGCAGGCTGGAAAGAAATAGAATTTGAGGTAATGCGTGACGGCGCGGGCAACTGTATAACTGTATGTCCTATGGAAAATCTTGACCCTGTAGGCGTTCATACGGGTGACTCTATAGTTGTAGCTCCTACGCTGACTCTTGCTGATAAGGAGTTCCAGATGCTCCGTAAGGCAGCTATAGACATAATCAATTCAATAAAGATAAAGGGCGGATGTAACGTACAGTTCGCTTTGAATCCTAAGTCATTTGAATATGCCGTAATAGAAATAAATCCTCGTGTAAGCCGTTCATCAGCTCTCGCTTCAAAGGCTACAGGATATCCTATCGCTAAGATCGCAGCAAAGATCGCGCTTGGATATAATCTTGATGAGATCATGAACGCCGTTACGGGAAAGACATACGCTTGCTTTGAACCTACGATCGACTATGTTGTAACAAAGATACCAAAGTGGCCGTTTGATAAGTTCTTTACAGCAAAGCGCCGCCTCGGAACAAAGATGATGGCGACAGGTGAAATAATGTCTATCGCAAACAGCTTTGAAGCTTCATTGCTCAAGGGTATACGCTCGCTTGAAATAAAGCAGTTCACGCTTGAAAGAGAATCGTCGAAGAAGAGATCGATGAAGGAATTGAGAGAAAGAGTATGCGTTCCTGACGATGAAAGACTTTTCGATCTTGCAGAGCTCATAAGAAGAAAATATCTCATAACAAAGATAAATGAGATCACAGGAATAGATCTGTTCTTCCTGAAGAAGATACAGAATATCGTTGAAGCGGAGGAAGAGCTTAAGTCATATACTATAGACACTCTTGACGCTGAAACTCTTAAGAAATATAAGAAGATGGGCTTTGCCGATAAGGGTATCGCTCAGCTTATAGGATGCAGCGACAAGGAAGTATACGAAAAGAGAATAGCAGCCGGAATAACACCTGTATACAAGATGGTTGATACTTGCGCCGGTGAATTTGAGGCTGTTTCACCTTACTATTACTCAACTTATGACGAGGTAACAGAGTCATTCTGTTCAGATAAAAAGAAGGTAATAGTAATCGGTTCAGGTCCTATAAGAATAGGTCAGGGGATAGAGTTTGACTATTGTTCAGTTCACAGCATTTTGTCACTTGAAAAGGCAGATGTTGAAACGATCATAATAAACAACAACCCTGAAACAGTTTCAACTGACTTTGACACATCAGATAAGCTCTATTTTGAGCCGCTCACAGAAGAGGATGTATATAATATAATCACTCTTGAAAAGCCGGACGGCGTTATATTGCAGTTTGGCGGTCAGACGGCTATAAAGCTTGCTAACTTCCTCGCGGCTATGAACGTTCCTGTTCTCGGTACTCAGCCTAAGTATATAGACGAGGCAGAGGATAGAGAAAAGTTTGATGATATGCTTGAAAAGATGCATATAAAGAGACCGCAGGGTAAGGCGGTATGGACAGTTGAAGAAGGTATAGAGGAAGCGAACAGATTAAAATATCCATTGCTTGTTCGTCCTTCATACGTTCTCGGCGGACAGGGTATGGAAATAACAAGAAATGAAAAGGATCTTGTTCGTTATCTTGAGGACGCGTTCCACAAGGATAAGGAAAATCCTGTTCTTATCGACAGATATCTTGGCGGAAGAGAGATCGAGGTAGACGCTATATGCGACGGAACAGACGTTCTGATCCCGGGTGTCATGGAGCATCTTGAAAGAGCCGGTATCCACAGCGGTGACTCTATTTCAATATATCCTCCTCAGCATATCCCAGAGAACATCATAAAGAAGATAGAGGATGTAACTTACAGAATAGCTATAGAGCTTAAGGTAATCGGAATGATAAATATACAGTTTATAGAATTTGAAAATGATCTGTATATAATCGAGGTAAATCCGCGTTCAAGCCGTACAGTTCCGTATATAACAAAGGTAACAAATGTGCCTGTTATAGATATAGCTACCCGCATAATGCTTGGTGAAAAGCTTGCGGATATGGGATATAAGTCAGGTATAGCACCTATAACAAATACTGTTGCAGTTAAGGTGCCTGTATTCTCAACAGAAAAGCTGCCTAAGGTTGAGGTAACGCTTGGACCTGAAATGAGATCTACAGGTGAGGTCCTCGGTATAGGCATGAATCTCACAGAGGCTATGTACAAGGGCTTTACAGCCGCAAAGACGACTATTCCAAAGAAGGGTTCAACAATACTCGCGACTATACGCGATTATGACAAGGAAGAATTTTTGCCGCTCGCAAAGAGATTGTATGATTTCGGCTGCAATATAATCGCAACGAAGGGTACAGCGGCGATGCTTGAAGAGAACGGAATACCGTGTCAGGTAGCGAAGAAGGTAACGGAAGGCGTGCCTAATATCCTTGACATAATAAGAAGCGGCGTTGTTGATGTGATAATCGACACACCACAGAAAACAAATGATATAAATTCTGACAGCTTCCGTATAAGACGAGTTGCTATCGAGAGCGACATTACTATAATGACAAGCCTTGACACGTTTGGCGCGCTTGTTGATGTAGTGGAGAGCGGATATACGACAGATAACCTCAATGTTATATCGTTGAATGATATAAAGGTAAATGAATAATTTGTGTTATGATATAATATTATAACGATCTAAAAAGACTGGGCGTTGATTGCCCGGTCTTTTATTTTGAAAATAAAAATCTATTGATAAATTTCACAATTTAAATTATGAAAATATTACAAAAAAATGAAAATATATTGAAAATATATTCGGCATGTTATATAATAATATGTGAAAGGATGTGAATTTTTTATGAATGTGAAAAAAATAATTACGTCAATTTTGACGGGGGTAATTTTACTGCAGGCATCATCTGCTATGGCTTACTATTTTCCGGAGCCTGATTGGGGTGCATTGCTAAGAGAAAGAATATCTATGATAGAGGAGCCGGATTTGGAATTGTATGTTGAAGGCAGCAGTTCGCCTGTATATTACGGCGCAAAGTTTGAGCCGCAGAAGGGTGTATATCTCGGTGCGCCGCCTGAGGAGTCGGATCTTTTGCCGTTAGGCGCATATTTGACATACAATCAGCATAACTACGGTTCAACAGGATCATATATTACACAGTATCTTAGTGATAAAAAAATCGTTATGCTGGGCATAACTGTAGATGATATTTACAATGTGAATTATGATCATTTGCGCGCAACTCTGGATAGTTATTCGAGCTACGGCTGTCCTGTGCTTGTCAGATTTGCAAATGAAATGAATTGTTCTCCTTTGGGTGATGAGCCGGATGTATATGTCGATGTATTTAGAAAAGCGGCAAATATGATCCATGAATATCCGAATCTTGCTGTTGTGTGGTCGCCGGTTGATCTCGGTGCGCTCGACAGACCGTTTGAGTATTATTATCCAGGGGACGAATACGTTGACTGGATAGGAATAAGCTGTTATTCTATTAAGCATTTTAATCAGCAGGAGTATTGCGATCCTAAAGAAACTCAGTATTTCATGACAGATACTTATTCGTGGGCAACAAATAAGATAAAACCGCTTCTGAAATTTATGGAGGAGTATAATATAAACAAGCCTATAATGTTCTCGGAAGGAGGAGTTGCTACATACTCGGATTATGAGGGAGATTTGCAGTGGTGGGCAGAACCTCGTCTTGGTAATTATCTGTGGAATGTAATAATGAAATATCCGCAGGTAAAGATGATAAATTATTTTGATGAATATAGACCTGAAGAAAAGGAGAAGTATGATATTACCGGAAAACAGTATGCTGTTGATATATTTAACGAAGCGAAAAACAGCGGCGCATATATAAAAGAATACGGAACAGATGCTGATTTTGTGTTCAGAAAAGCTAATGACGGCGAAACTCTTGTAGCTGATGAAAATGGCTGTGTAAATCTTTATACGCTTTCATATGTTCCGAGCGTTCAAGATGTGTCAGTAACATATACATTAGATGGCGCGTGGTATCACGCATCAAGCAAGATCCCATACAAGTGTAGAATGGATATCAGATCTATGAGCGACGGCGCGCATACAATGGAAATAACAAATGGTTCACAGACGAAGAAATATACTTTCTATAAATCGGGAAATGCTGTTCGTTTCGGAGCTGAACCAGACCCGTCTATTGCGGCGGCTGCGCAGAATATGGTGTCTGTTTCTGTAAATGGCAGTATTTTAGATCTCGATGTACCGGCACAGATCATAAATGACAGAACGCTCGTTCCATTAAGAGGAATATTTGAAGCTCTTGGAGCAAAAGTGGAATGGGACGGAGAAAATCAGATGGTACTTGCAGAGAAAGGCTCTGTTTCTATAAGCCTGAAAATAGGAAGCAATGCTATGAACGTAAATTCTGATGTTGTAGAGCTTGATGTGCCGGCGCAGATCATAGATGACAGAACACTTGTTCCGGCGAGAGCTATTTCTGAGGCGTTAGGTTGTAATGTCGAATGGGACGGAAACACAAGAACGGTATATATAACAGAGTAATATTTGATATAAGCGCGTCAGGTTTCTAAGCTTGACGCTCTTATTTTATTGTTTTGTAAGTGTTTCGCTAAATAGTCTGAAAATGTGCAGAAATTTGTATAATTTTTTTTTGAAAAAGTATAGCATTTTTTAAAAATATATTGTATAATAATAAAAAAAATAAAAAAAAATATGTTGTTTTAGTTTTTTTATTACGAAACTTATCGGAGGCAATTATGATGGATGAAATTTTGCGCATTCTTGACAAGGAGCAGGGCGCTGTAAATGTTGCCAAGATCTCAAGAATGCTTGGAAAATCAGAAGAAGAGGTTTCTGCGGCACTCCGTGATATGGAGGAAAAGAATATTATTGCAGGTTACAAGACGATC
>CALXSW010000026.1 GCA_944391255.1 uncultured Clostridia bacterium
GAGTATTTTTCCTTTTAAATACGTTCCGCTTGCTATTATAACGGCTTTTGCGCTGTACTCTGCGCCCGTGTCTGTCACAACGCCTGACACGGCTCCGTCCTCTGTCAGTATCCTCGTTATCTCCGCCTGCTTTACCTGCAAGTTTTTCTGTTCCTCTACGCGTCTTTTCATTTCGCGGTGATATGTCTTTCTGTCTATCTGCGCGCGCAGCGAGTGAACGGCCGGTCCTTTACCGCGGTTTAGCATCTTCGACTGGATAAATGACGCGTCAGCCGCCTTTCCCATCTCTCCGCCAAGCGCGTCCACCTCGCGCACAAGATGCCCCTTTGCCGTTCCGCCTATGCTCGGATTGCACGGAAGATTTCCTATCGCGTCAAGGCTTATCGTGAACATCACCGTTTTCATGCCAAGTCTTGCAGCCGCCAAAGAGGCCTCGCAGCCGGCATGACCTCCGCCTATTACCGCTATATCATATTCGCCTAAAATCATTTATTTCTTTTTCCCTTCCATATACTAACCCATAAACCAAATGCGGAGAAACAATTCTCCGCATTTGTCTGATATGCTTATATTTTATTCGTCAAGATACGTGATCTTAGCCTCACGTTTCTTTTCCTTCTTCTTTACCGCCTTTATATTCTTCTCTATAACTCGTGTAGCATAGAAGTCAAGCGGATACTTAAGGAATGTTATTCCCACGAACCAGTAAATGATAACAGCTAACAGAGGGTTCGGCAGAAGATAGAACATCGCTATCAGCACAACTGCTGTTATTGCTGTGAGCAGCACATTCATCGGCAGCTTTGCAAGCGTCATTATTACAGACGATTTCCACAGCTCGCCGAATTTACACTCGTATGTTACCATTATCTGATACATATATGTATGAGTCATCGCGTAAACAACAAGCAGTACAAAAACAAACGCCGTTATAAACTGGAACGCCCATGCCTGAAATCCTACCGCGTTTTTTGCCATTACAGTGTAAAACGCGATCGCATTCATTCCAAGGAATATAACAAGTATATCTATTATGACGATCAGCATAGAATACAGGAAGTTTTCCTTTATCTTGTCCCACCCGTCACTAAACAGCCACGCGTGCTGACCGAGAGTGTAGCACCTTGACACATACGCGTAAGCGGCGCTTACAGGTCCGGCTCCGAAATAATTGAACAGCAGGACTGTTATCATCGCGCGCATTGTAAAATACAATGTCTGGCTTATGTCCTCAGCTGAATAATCGGCTCCGGCAAGCGCTGAAGAAACAGACTCTATAGTTTTGCTTATACCCAGTCCGTTTATCACAAATGATGACAGGAACACATACGCTATGGCAAGAAACAGAATACTCGTAAGCATATACATCGTGTTAAGTCCCGTCAGCTTCTTGAATTTCCTGAACACTATATCCCAGTACAGGAAAAATCCCTTTTTCTTAGCGGCGTCCTTGCTTACGCCAGGACCCTCTTTCATATATCCTCCGCCAAAAATACCCAAATGAATCACCTCAGAAAAGTTATTTTTTATTACGCTTTTTTCTGTTTACCAATAAGAAAATTATAAGGCCGAGACATACGACGTCAAGTATTATCCCTATAAGACTAAGCAGCTCTGTATGACTCATAATATCACCTCATTTTATCATCAGTATCACAATCATATAATAAACGTTTTCGGCAAGATCACTAATATCTGATTTTCCGAATAGAACCATTATAACATATTTTCCGGATGATTACAATAGTTTTTTCTTATTTATCACGCGGCTTTTTCATATTTTTTTAATTTTCTGTCGCACGATTTTCTCACCGCGTCAGTGCTGAACGATCCGCATATATCGGCAAGCCTTATCCAGCACAGTCCGAGAGTATATCTGTAATAGATTATATGCATTATCATCTCATCGTCCATATCGCTTATATCCCTGATCAGCCTAAGCGACATTTCAAGATATTTCTTCTCATCCCCCTCTTTTGCCTTTCCTGCCGCTATTCGCCCCGTCAAATCAAACAATTCTTTTAATTCTGATCTTACCATCAGCATACCTTCTTTCTCTGCCATTTATGTATTCCTCGTCCGTTTTGAAAAACGGGCATTTTCCGCATATATCACTCGGATCGTCCTCATTGTAGAATTCACGCAGCGCCTGACATGACGGCCGCTTTCCGTTATCCTTGTAAAAATGACAATCCGTTCTGCCTCCGTTTGTATTCTCGCTCATCTTATCCTCCTTCTATCCGTGATCCTAAAAAAGATCACCGATCAAAATTCAAGCGCGGTAAGCGCGTTCAGACCTTTCGTCAGACCGCGCGCAAAAACTGAATGATTCGCGCGGTATGGCGGAAAATATGAGAGCTTATCACGTTATATCCATCGTCTGCCCGTCCGGCTGTTCCTCACATACAGCTCCGCCGTTTAGCAGACTGTAAAACCTGTCGCTGATCCGCCTGCCCTCGGCTTTTCTTCTCGCCTCGTCTACAAGCTCGTATATCTGCCCCGGAACAGGCATGTACCCCTTAGTATCATTGCGTATAAACCGCATAACCGCCTCGCCTACTTCCTTATACGGCACATCTGCAAAGGCTGCCGCCCACAATCTCACAAGACATACGCCATCATCATGATTTATCCGCCTTGGATATGCGTTAGTGATCACAGCGAGTATTTTTGACGCTTCATCTACCGTCATAGACCACACCTCCTTATATACGCAGTCTGAAACCCTCCTTACATTATTGACGCGAAAAAATCAGCGTCAGGCTCAAGAAATCTGAATCTTTCAGTCTGTGATATATTTATAGAATTGTTATTTTTATTTTTTGTAATAGTTTTATTGTTTATTATTTTATTGTTTATAGTAGTGTCCTGTATACCGTCTCCGATATCACCGTTTGCTGTATTTCCGCTCACGGTAAAGCTGTTTGCGGTATACTCCGCATCGGACGATATATTTGCCGTATCCTCCGGCTGAGTGACAGCCTGGTTCAGACGGTATATATTGTTCATGAACCTGCCGCCGCATCTTACCTGATCCTTTCTTATATACCCCGTATCCGTCAGCTCCTTCATACAGCGCGACACAACGCTTGAGCATATATTAAGATCATAACATATTTTCTTTCTTGTCGGATAACACTCGTTATCGCTGCCGGCATATGATGACAGATACGCGTACAAGCCCTTCGCGCTTATAGACAGACGCCTGTCGCGCATCACAAGCTTAGGCACTATCCCGTATCCGGCACTTCTGATATCAACCGCATTCACTATTCATCACCTTGCTTTTTTTATATCTCGTTTTTATATCTCTTTTACATCTCATAGATATATTCCCCTCTGACCGCGTCGAGAATGCACTCGTCAGCGACATCCGCGCAGTCCATACAATACACGCTGCCGCCGACATCGAAATAACGTTCTCCCTCCGTTATCTCTTTGTCGCAGCTGCAGCAGGTCATGCGCCGGACACAAAAATCCTCGCCATAATTACCTGTTCTGTATCTGTCTATAAGATCAGATACCTCTCCGTTTTCCATACCGTATATCATAATATAATTTACCTCCTTCCGCCAGAGCGCCGCAATAATATATCCTCATAATACGTTCTTATAAGAATATGTCCGGTCTCAAGCTTTGTCCATATATTACCACATATTTGTACTATTGTCAAGCCTATTTATGTACCAGTATTGCACAAATGTGCTATTTTCTGTTGACAAAAGGGTGTTTTGATGATATAATGTACTCGAAAATTGTCAAAATATAGGGAAAGGATCTAATACTATGGATTGGCTGGCGAATTTAAAGGAGTTCAGAAGAAACTCAAACGAAACATACAGAAGTTTATCAGAAAAAACAAAAATTCCTCAAACTACAATAGAAAAACTGTTTTCCGGCCGCACTGCCGACCCTAAGCTCGGAACGATAAAACTGATCGTCGAAAGCATGGGTTACACAGTTTCTCAGCTGCTCGGAGATGACAAGATACTTAAACCGGCTGAGGAAATGATGCTTGAAAAATACAGAAGGCTTGACACACCGGGGCGCAACATAGTCAATTTTGTTGTCGCGCACGAATACGACAGAGTGAAAGAGATAGAAAACGCGCGCCCCGCGCTGCTCTTTTCTAATATTTACTACGACTTCCCTGTTTCAGCCGGAACAGGTGAATATATGGACGTGCAGAACGCTAAAATGATAAGAACTGAGGAGGAGCCGCCAGACAGAACGAGCTTTGTTCTAAGAGTCTCCGGCGACTCTATGGAACCGGAATTTTTCGACCATGATCTTGTTTACGTAAAAAAATGCGAAAGAGTAGAGATAGGAGAAATAGGCATATTCGTATGCGCCGGAAATGTGTATATGAAGCAGTATACAAAAAAAGGATTGAGAAGTCTCAATCCTCGATATAATATGATTCCTCCGTCGCCTGATATGGTGTGTCTCGGCAAAGTCCTCGGCACGGTAAGCGGACGGTTTGACATCATAGGCTGATCATCAGGCGCGCACCCTGTTTTTTACAAACATCGCAACCGCTACACCGACAATTATAATATAGCCTATTATGCTCAGCGCGTCAGGAATCTGACCGAATACGAAAAATCCCAAGCCGGCTGCGAACAC
>CALXSW010000027.1 GCA_944391255.1 uncultured Clostridia bacterium
ACAACTATCTAAATGTGCTATAAAGTTTTCGTCCCCTTAAAGGGGGTTATATTCTTAAACTTAAAAAGACTGCCAATAAAACAAAAGCCGTAACGTTTTCGTCCCCTTAAAGGGGGTTATATTCTTAAACTCTATCCCCGGAGAATGGCTCTGCGGCTTGCTGAAAACAGGCGTTTGCGGCTTAAAATATAAACGACCTGTTCGCTCGCTTGTTTTCATATATATAAGCCGCAAAAACCGCATAGCTGAGCCATCGGGGCAAAATACACTTTTTATACTTCAATAATATCAATATGGCATTTCCCCATATAATACTCATAGCCATTGTATTTTGTACATTTAATCATATGCGGTGATACTCCGTATTCCATATCACGGCTATGACCATGCATTCTGTATATTCTTGGCGACATTGTCCGTTGAAACACATCCTGAACAGCTTTTACCGCCCTGTCGCCCTTAAACAGTCCATACATAACTGTCTTTGAAACAAAACCTGCTCCGCCGCCTATATAAATATACTGTCCATCCTTATACGGTGTTTTATCACCAAACTTTTCATCTACTACACTGCAATAATGCTTAAAAAATAATTTAACAGCATTTATCAGATACTCGGCTGTATATTTGCTTTGAGCAGTATCTATTGTCATATCAAATTCAATCTCTGTATCAGGTTTAATACATTCGCGATGAATAACTGTCTGTGAATTTGCATAACCATTTATATCATAGTCTTTTTTGGGGCAAACAGCAAGGCAGTTAGGATTCAGCGGTTTTGAGTCGCTTATACGGATACATGAGAGCGAGTCATTGACAGCATCAGATCTTTTATTTGAGCGGTGCAGCGTATTAAACTCATCTCGCTCTATACGCTCAATTATACCCTGATAAGCTTTTTTATTTTCCTTCGCCTTGGCAAATCTAATTTCAGATACGCTCGCGCGTTCAACAGATAAGCTGTCATACTTGTCATCAACGCTGCTCCATAGCAGCACGGTCCTCAGCGCGCCTTTCAAGCTGCTTCCGGGTATATATGGAAATCCGAACGGATCTTTCATAAATGTCATAATTTCCCTTACACCCTTTATATCCTCACCGTTTTTTTCTATATAATATCCGCCAAAATTTTTGTATTCATCGCGCTTGATCCTGCAATCCTCCATCCATTTAGAAAGACTCTGTCCGGAGTTCGCTTCAATTCGTTCAAACTCTCTGCCCAAACCTCTGGCGCATAAATAAGTATACATTTTTTCCTGTTCAGGAACTAATATCCTGTCCTTAAATTCAATATACTCATTCACTTTTATGCTTTTTCCGCTGCCCACAAAAACCGCGCCGTCTGTTTTTAAAATTATTTTATACCGTTTTAAAAAAGAGTTCATATAGTCACCCCCAGAAAAACAGGCTTAGCATAACGGTATACAGGATGATTCCCGTTGTCGGAAACATCAAACACATTTCCGGAAAATTTTCTCAAAAACATTGATCCGCTTTTAAAGCTGTAAAAATCTTTCTTTTTAACGAACTCACTCGTATCTGTATATGTATCCGACGCAACAAATCCGCTGCGTTTTATTAAACTGTATGACGCGCCGTCTAACGCGTACTCAAGCTCTTCTTCTCTCGCCATGGATACAGATAATGAAACATATGCCGGATACTCCTTATTAAACCGATCCGAAAAATCTATTTTTGCGGGATACAGCACGAATCTGCCAAACCCTGAGTTTCTTTTCCCGCCTATGCCGCTGTATTCAAGTCCTTCAAAAAGCATGCCGGCAAAATCAAAAACATCATCATTTTCTGCGCCGATTATAAAATACAGACCGCAATCATCGTTAAATCTATATGCGCCCACTGTATACAGCTCTGAATCTCTGTTTTCAAACACTGCGGATTTAGCAAAGATCTGCTTTTCGCCCAGCTTTTTAAAGTTTTCAAGTTCTGATATAACATCAAGACTGCCGGACATATATTCATCGAGCTTTTCGCACGGTATATAATTTAACTTTTTATATTGTTTCTTCAGCGATGAATTCCCTCTGTCTTCCGCGGTGATTATTCGATGCATAGGTTTAGGTATATACAATGTTTCTCCTATATATGGAAAACCATCTGTTATGACAAGCTTATCTTCTTTTACATAAGACACAAGCTTATTTATCCCAGCCGCTCCGTCAATTTCAAGCGCCTCATGACACAGCGCGGAAAACAATGTGTCGGCATATAATACAAAGCCTGTATCGCTAAGTTTTCCGGAACCTAAGTGAACTCCGCCTTCAAAAGCCATCTTAAACGCTCTATACTTCATAGCTTACACCCCGTTAAGTATTTTTTCACATTTTTCTGTTATTTCATCGCTGATTTCACCTATGACACAGCACGCTTCCATATCTTTGAACTTGATCTTTCCGTATCCTCTTGAACCGTTTCCTCCCAAATAATCATATTCAAGCAGCTTCATAGCCTTTGCAATATTTGAAAAATCCTCTTCAATTTCAGAACATTCAGAAACATTATACATGATGCTGAAATCAAACTCGCTGCCTCTTATTGCTCTCTCTATCTGCCTTGGATTTGCTACAGCTGTAAGTCGGTTTATTGTATTTTCAAATTTCACCTCAGTTTCATTCCTCGCGCCTCTGGCAAAGAGCTGATCCCTGTTTGATAGAAACATATCAGAGAACTGCAATCTGCCTCGCTTAAAGTTTGTATCACCGCTAAATCCAAATAATCTCATAACGGACTCCGGTTCATCCTTTATTTCTATCGGCATATAGTTATCTGATTTGCTTCTTGAGAGCAGACTCCTCATTTTTCCCTTCAAGCTGCTTCCCGGTATCATTGGCAGCTGAGTTAGCGCGTCGCGGACAACCGGAGAATCAATAGCGCCGATTGCCGAAAACTCGGATGTTCCGCCTATATGCATACCTGTTACCACTTCTATTACACCTGTTATTTCAATCTTTGCATACATAATCATAACCTCCGTTTTATTCTCCGCCGTAAAATTTGTGATACGCGACCAATGCTTCCATATAACGTTCAAAACGTATAAACTGCTGTTTATCATTTCCTATGTATCCGAGCTGACTTATAATGTCAGCCTCATTTATAAATTTATTAACAGTTTTATCACGCCCTGCCTCATATATGAACTGAACTTTCAAATATTGAAGTCTTGCCTGAATATCGCTGTCAAGCTCTGTTTTGCCCGATACCATCACATCATTATATATTCCCGATATATTAGAGAGCAGCCCTCTTATTTTAGATGTTGTTATTATATCGGACTTGTTGTGAGATCCATCGCTTTTTAATGGCATAAGCGCGTTCATAACTGTTTCAGCTATTTCCGCATAATTCTTATCTGTAAGCTT
>CALXSW010000028.1 GCA_944391255.1 uncultured Clostridia bacterium
CACAAAAAGAGATCAATCGTATTCAAGCTGAAAATAACCGCCTCATTAAAGAGCACAAAAATATTATTGTGCAGGATAATTATGATTATTTTTGTTCGGGTATACGCAAGCTTACCAATAAAGAAAGACAAATATTTGATTTGTATCTTGAAGGAAGAACTGTCCCTGAGATTATACAGATTATGGATATTAAAGAATCTACTCTAAAATACCATAACGGCAATATTTACAGCAAGCTTGGTGTTTCATCAAAAAAACAGCTTCTTAATTATGCGGCAATTTATCTGAAAAACGAGGGCAAGGATATTTGACGAGGATGTTCACATTGAAAATCGTGATAAAATATAAGAAGATGATACAAAATGAAAAAAAATTGATATGCTTGATCCTGATGACAGACATTACAAGAGGATGAAAACAGATCTCAATGAGCGGCTTTATAAAAATGTTGGAAAAGAAGACAGATAAAAAGATATGTGATTAGATTTGGATAATGATGAAGATGTGTAGACAGTGAAGCAGGCATAAAATACTGGACGTCTGATCAAATGAATAGCTCAGATCGTAAATAAGCTCAGTCCAATAAAATTTATATCAAAACAGGCGCGTGCTTTGATAAGCAGAATAACTCCATTATTAATGTTAGTTTTTTGTTTCAAACTACCATTGAAAAAAATGTCTGTATGTGCTATAATTACAAGCGATAAATCAATAATAAGAAGGAAAGTGATTGTTTTTGAAAAAGACGGAAGGGTACATCTATTTGATATTGACATTTGTGGCGTGGGGAAGTCTGTATATAGCCTCGAAATTTGCGCTTAACAGCTTCTCGCCGTATCTGATGGTGTTTTTCAGATATTTTATATCCGTTGTGCTGCTTTATTTTATAGCGAGGAAAAAGGGAATAAAAAAGATAAAGAAAGAGCATATAAAGTATTTTATGATAATAGGCGGACTTGGTTATTTTGCGGCGATCGAGTGTCAGTTTATCAGCACGGAGCTGCTTGACGCGTCGCTGTCATCGCTGATGAATTCGCTGTCACCGGTGGTTATGCCGATAACGGCGCTTATACTGCTCGGCGAAAGGATAAATAAAAGAGTCGGACTGGGAATCGCTTTGTCTGTTATCGGCGTGTATGTAATACTTGGTGTGGGCGGAGTTACTGATATAAATATAACAGGAATAATTTTCGGCATATTCTCAACAGTCCTATGGACTGTGAACAGCTGCTATATACGAAAGGTGTCGGACGAGTATGACCCTATACAGATCGCGCTTTACGGAATGGCGATAGCGCTGTGCTTTGCAACTCCGGCGGCTGTAGTATCGCTTAAATTCGCGCCGATCCAGTTCCATGCATCGTCAATACCGGCTGTATTGTATATCGCTGTGTTCTGCACGGCTTTCAGCAATGTGTCGTGGAACAAATCGCTGCAGGCGCTTAACGCTACAACGTGCGCTATGTTTTATCCGCTTCAGCCTACGATCTCAGCAATACTCGGAATAATACTTCTTGGAGAAAAGCTGACGCTTAGCTTTGTTATAGGAGCGGTTATAATATGTATGGGTATATTGTGCGCTGTTACAAGTCAGTCCGGCGCAAAACGCGCGCGCAGGCTTAAGGTGTGACCGCTATTTGATAAATCGGGAGATAAGGAGATCGTAAATGAAGAATAATAAAATAATCGATTACAGCAAGCGCAGCATCATGTCAAAGGAATTTGACGGATTCCTGTTTGCTATTGTGCTTATAACGGCAGCGATAGGGCTTGTTATAATCTATTCGGCGACAAGGACAACAGGCTCGAATTCAAATGTCATAGTGCAGTCCATATCATACGGATTGGGCGTAGCTGCAATGCTGTTTCTCTGCTTTTTTGATTATGAGCAGTTTGGGAACGCAATAAAATATATATACGCTTTCGCAGTCGTTATCCTTATAATAGTTCTCATATTCGGAACATCGGGCGACTGGGGCGCGAGAAGCTGGATACGATTTGGTTCGATCGGCGTGCAGCCGGCAGAGCTGGCAAAGCTGTGCTTTATTCTTACGTTTTCGTATCATCTGTCAAGGGTAGAGAATGTTGTAAACGATATAAGGGCAATAATCGGACTTGTGATCCATATGGCTGTTCTTGTGGGACTTATCCTGCTTGAGCCTGATATGGGAAGCGCGATGGTGTTTTTGTTCATGTTCGCGTGTATGCTGTTTGTGGCAAAGCTTTCATATAAATATATAATCCCTGTTATAGCGCTTGGCGCGCTGTCGCTTCCGCTTATATATAATTTTGTGCTTGCCGATTATCAGCAGCGGAGAATAAACGTGTTTTTTGATCCGTATATAGATCCGCTGGGTGACGGCTACAATGTCATTCAGTCGCAGATCGCCGTTGGCTCCGGTCAGCTGTGGGGCAAGGGATTTCTTGAAGGAACGCAGAACCAAATGGGATATCTGCCGACAAAGAGCACCGATTTTATTTTTAGCGTCCTTTCAGAGGAATTTGGCTTTGTCGGAGCAGCGATAGTTGTAATACTTCTGTTTATGATAATATACAGATGCTTTAAAGCGGCGAAGAAGGCGGATAACACATACGGACGATATATATGCACCGGAGTAGGGGCGATGTTCCTGTTCCATGTGTTTGAAAATGTGGGTATGTGCATAGGGATTATGCCTGTAACGGGTATACCTCTTCCGTTTATCAGCTACGGCGGAACGTCGCTTCTCACAAATATGATAGCGATAGGTCTTGTTCTAAGTGTCACATATCATAATAAACCGAGAATGAAAGTAGATGTGTATTGATAATGTATAAAAT
>CALXSW010000029.1 GCA_944391255.1 uncultured Clostridia bacterium
CTCCATTCGGTGAGAATTCTGTTTCAGATACGCCGTTTATTATCCCCATTTCCGCGCATTTTTCTATATCTTCCTTGCACTCACTCTCCTCTATATCTGTAAACCGGATTGTATTATTTTCCGATTCCTGCTCGCCTCCGCACTCTTCATAAAGATCCATGAGCCTGCCGGCAAGATCGTACCTTCTCATAAGCTCCGTCTTTCTTACCTTTACCTTATCCGGATCATTTTCATCTACGACAGGAACCGCTCCATCATTGTAATGATGCAGACCGGGCGCTCCCCATATTACTGTTCCGTCATCATATACATACATGATTTTTATTCCGCTTGCTATATATATCGGATCTCCATGAGTATAAAATCTTGTTTTATTCCATGATAGTAATTATCCTATTTTCATCATCCCATTCTACTTCATACCCCAAATTCTCAGAAATGAAACGAACAGGAACCATTGTTTTTCCGTATATAATCTGAGTTGGCGCATCCATTGTAACGGTCTTACCGTTTATTTCAGCATTCGCACTGCCAACAGCCAAAGTGATAACAATATCATTTTTTGAGATCGTCACGATCTGTTCTCTCTCATTCCAATCCACATTCGCGCCCATCTGTTCAAACAAAAATCTCACCGGTATCAGCGTGCGCCCATTTTTTATCACAGGTGGATTTTTAAATGATAGAAATGTATCATTATATTTTACCTTAGGCGTATTTTCAAGTTCTTCTAATGTATCATACAGCTGCTGTTTTGGAGTTTTAAGCAGTATATTATAATTTCGTATATAAAATGTGTCCTCGTCCTCCCAGAATATTATCTCCGTAATGTCCGGATCAGGCACAACAGGGCGTCCGAGAACGCTGAACGTCAGGTTCGTTTCAACCGCGTTTATGCCGTCTGCAAATATATATGTCTTATTGCCGTCCCAACCGAATACCCATTTCGCAATATCTCCATATTTATTTTTTAGTCCGCCCTGACCATCACTATCGCTGTTAAATTCTTCTATTTCATATTTTATATTATCTTTACAGTTGTATGGAAATATATCCGGTGTCTGATCGGTTGAGATATGATCGAGCAACCCCGATATATCTGTCCCCAACGGTAATACCGGCAGTACAGAATTAGCAGTCCCCAATCTTCCCGCAAGATAATATTCGCCGTCTATCTTTGAAATATAGCCGTTTGCAACCTCTGTTATATTCGGTTCAGGCATTGAGTCTATCGTCGGGATATCAGATGATAATGACCAGTCATAATTATTTCCAGGCCCAAGTATCAAATGATTTTTTATGTCATATACCGTTCTGTCATTCCATTCTGTTTTTTCCACTTCAAAGTTTATCGCAGCATGACAAGTCTCTCCAAAACAAAATACAGAAATCAAAAATAAAATTATACTTTTTTTCATCGTGATCTCCTTTCAAGTTTATTTCTGTACAGCTTAAAGAGCGATCGCTTTTCTTATGATCTCATTGAGCTCATCTGATGAAATATATTCATGCGGATCATACTCTTGCTCCGATTCACCGAACAAAGATGCTGTTTTATATACGCTTTCTTTCGCCCATTCCGATATATCGCTGTCGTCTGTAAATTTTTCTCTTTTCTCCGACAAGCTTTCAATTTTACCTGTCTTTTCAAGTACACGAGATAATATAACAGCCGCCTGTTCACGGCGCAGAACCTTATTTGGTGAAAACGTATTTTCACCTGTTCCGTTCATTATTCCTATTGATGCGCATTTTTCTATACTGTCGCTGTATATGCTGTCAACATCTTCATAGGCGATTTGTTCTGTGCTTACCTCTTGTCCGCCTAAATCCTCATAAAGCTTTAGAAATTTATCCGCAGCCTCACTGCGTTTTATAAATCTAACGCTTTCTATTTTCAGCCTGTTTTCGTCATCTGCTTCCACAATACATTTTGGCTCGCCGCAGTTCCAAAATCCATCTTTATCAGGCTCTATGATCCACATGGAGCCGTCCGATTTGATATATGTATTTTTATAGCCTCCGACTACTTTTACAATATCAGAAATATATGTCGCTTTTCCAAATTCCGGATATCCTGTTGAAAAGGGATTTGCCACACGCTGATAAACAGTTCCGTCTTCAAGTAAAAACATTGGTGATATATATAGATATGACCATGGCAATGACGAAATATCGACACAATTCTCAATTGACAGCTTTCTTGGCTTATACTCGTAACCTCCATTGTTTGAGCATTGATATACATCACCACCGGCTGTCAGAATATATGTTGTACTTGAATCACACGATTCAGCACGAATACAATCGCCTACGCCCTCTAAAATTTGTGCAGGCGTATTCACCCCGTATGACTCATTATTGATCGAACCATCGCGTACATCTGAAACGTAATACTGCCTCTCGCCCCAAAAATAAACCTCGCCTTCACTTGTTACAGCATGCGCCGATGAATATGTGCATGTGATATCAACTATATCTTCAAGTGTTTCTATCCTTGAAGGTGTATTATTTGTATCAAATGTGCTGTTACCCAACTGCCCGTATTCATTTTCACCCCAAGACCATACCGTTCCGTCTTTTTTCAGAACGATTATAAAATCTTTTCCACAGCATACCTTTAAGC
>CALXSW010000030.1 GCA_944391255.1 uncultured Clostridia bacterium
AAAATTATGATCTGTTCTTGAGTTTCTTACCGTCGGCATCTTTTAACAAGCATTTATTCGACTAAATGTCAAGGGTGACGGACGGTTTTTTATGACATTTGTTTTTCATATTCTACTTTACACTATCTTTTTGAATTAAATATAGTTGACTTTTTATTACGTTTATTATATAATAAAAAAAACGGATATTCCTTAAAAATATCACCAAAAAACTTGATAATATCATCAAGAGATCAAAATAAATGGATGAATTGATCAATACTATAGCCAAATATATCAAATGGCTAAAAGAAAATAAGGATTATAATATAGCTATACACCTATTCCCAGTGCGGTTTAAATTTGTTATGGATCGGCTTATTAAATTTAATATTCACAATAATCCGTATTGTCTTGCTGTGAAATCAAATACAGAAATGTGGAATAAATGCGTCAAAAGCCAAAATAAAATACTCAGCATAAAAAGCAGCGAACCGTTTTTCGGAATGTGCCATGCCGGCATATGTGAATTTGTATTTCCTCTTATATCCAGCGAAACTCTTGGATTTATTTCTATAACAGGGTATTGTTCAGATCTAAAAAAAGCGGCGGCGCGTATAAATAAAGTAGCTGAAAATTCATGCATAAGCGGAAAACAGTTTTTAAAACAATATAAACTTTCAACAACATCTGAGCTGCCGGACTTTGATGAAATGAAAGCGCTTATAGATCCCATTAGGCAGATGATATACAGACTTGATGAGCTTACGTCTGTTTTCCATTACGACGTCGACTCATTTTCCAATAACGAGGAATTCATTGTCAATCAGCTGATAAACTACTTAAGCAGAAATTTCTCCGCAAAGCTTACATTGGAATCATTAAGCGAAACATGTCATTGCAGCAAATCTACAATGTCGCGCATCTTTAAGGAGCATACGGGCGTCACAATAATGGATTATCTGCTCGATGTCAGAATGAAAGAGGCGGAAAGACTTCTTTCCGACACGGTGTTTTCAGTTCAGGAAATAGGCGAAATATGCGGGTTCAGCGATGCGAATTATTTTTCCTATACGTTCAGGAAAAATTCCGGCATGACTCCCACAGAATACAGAAAAGATCATATAAGTAAAAAAATAAAGACGGCGCAATAATAGTTGCACCGTCTTTAATATATCATAATATTTAATTATTCCTTACCGTTCCAGCAATATGTGCAGAGCTTACAAGGCTCTATTCCCACTGACTCAATGAGATCGTCAAGACGATGATATGCCAAAGATGTAAAATGCAATTTTTCACATATCATATCTACCATCTTCTTGTATTCGGGGCTTTCAGGATCAGCATATTTTTCAAGCGTTTCCTCATCCGGATCCTTACCCTCAAGTTCCTTTATAACTCGTCTTGTTATAAGCTCCATCTCCGATGTTGAACGTGAGAAATTCAGATACTTGCATCCGTAAA
The DNA here is from genome assembly GCA_944391255.1 of uncultured Clostridia bacterium. Taxonomy (GTDB): domain Bacteria; phylum Bacillota; class Clostridia; order UBA1381; family UBA1381; genus Ornithomonoglobus. The sequence goes on from CALXSW010000030.1 coordinate 1,447, forward strand.
GGAGCGGAGGACAGCCTGTTCTTATATGTACTTCCTTAGCTCCGCTGTCATAGAGAAATTCTGTAGTTTCTCTGAGCTGCGTACCTCTTACAATAGAGTCATCAATAAGTAAAAGCTTCTTGTCCTTTATAAGATCATGTATAGGTATCAGCTTCATCTTCGCTATAAGATTACGCTTGCTCTGGTGAGTAGGCATAAATGATCTCGGCCAAGTCGGCGTATACTTTACAAACGGACGCGAATATGTTATTCCGGACTCGTTCGCATATCCTACAGCATGAGCGATACCTGAATCAGGCACACCCGCTACTATATCAGGCTTTATTTCCGGACGTTCTTCCATATCTCTCGCCGCAAGATGCTTTCCGCAGTTATAGCGCATTCTCTCTACGCTTATTCCCTCATATGATGATGACGGATAGCCATAGTATACCCACAAGAATGTACATATCTTCATATTCTTTGACGGGTCTAACAGCGTCTGCACCTTTTCAGGTGTTATTACAGCAACTTCGCCCGCGCCTAATTCTCTATATTCCGTATACCCAAGATTGAGATATGCAAAGCTTTCAAAGCTTAAGCAATATCCTTCATCTTTTTTACCTATGCATATAGGCGTTCTTCCCGCTTTATCTCTCGCGGCATATATTCCCTTTGGCGTCAGGATAAGCATACTCATGGAACCGTCTATAACTTCCTGCGCATAGCGTATTCCGTCAATAAAATTCTCTTTCTGATTTATGATCGCGGCAACAAGCTCTGTCTGGTTTATCTCGCCATTCTGCATTTCAAAGAAATGAGTATGACCTTTTATTATACCTTCAACAAGCTCGCTTGAATTGTTTATTTTTCCCACAGTGGTTATCGCAAATGTGCCGTGATGCGAACGCACAAGTATAGGCTGCGCTTCATAATCTGATATGCATCCTATTCCCATAGTTCCATGCATTGATGTAGACTCTGTTGTAAACTTTGTTCTAAACGGCGCGTTTTCAATGTTATGTATCGCCTTATCAAACCCATTTTCCTCGCTGTATACCGCCATACCGGCACGGCGTGTTCCCAAATGAGAATGATAGTCTGTCCCGAAAAATAAGTCAAAAACGCAATCGCTTTTCAGCGCTGTGCCAAAAAAACCTCCCATGAAATTATACTTCCTTTCAATCAAATGTTATATATATTATAACATATACATTTCTGTTTTTCAATATAAAAATCCGCCATAATTCGCATTTAACATTCTTGTCAGCTATATGCACAATTACATTTTAATATCTGCCTGATATCTGTACTTAAAGCAAAATACCGTCTTTGAGCGCAAAAACAAAGTATCTTCATTTAAAGCAAATATTCCACTTCTTTACAAATATTAACCAAGCGCAACGTCAAGTATCATCATCAGTACGAATCCAACAGCAAAGAATATTGTTGCCTCATTTGAATGTTTGCCCACAGCCATTTCCGGAACAAGATCCTCCACAACGACATAAACCATAGCTCCAGCGGCAAAGCTTAAAGCATACGGCAAGACCGGCATTATTATCCCCGTCAAAAAGATAGTTGCTATCGCGCCTATAGGCTCTACGACTCCAGACAAGAATCCATACAAAAATGATTTGCCCTTAGATAATCCTTCCGCTCTTAACGGCATTGATATAATCGCGCCCTCTGGAAAATTCTGTATCGCAATACCTATTGAGAGCGCAAGCGCGCCGGCTATCGTGACATGAACGCTTCCGGCTATCCAGCCGGCATAAACAGCGCCGACTGCCATTCCCTCCGGCAGATTATGGAGCGCCACCGCAAAAGCGAGCATTGTGCTTTTTTTCAGCCTCGCTTTTATTCCCTCTGTTTCACTACTGCTTCTGTGCAGATGCGGTATGATCTTATCAAGCGCTAAAAGAAAAAGTATACCTAACAGAAATCCTGTTGCAGCCGGTATAAACGCGAGTTTTCCCATTGACGCTGACTGATCCATTGACGGGATCAAAAGACTCCAGATCGTAGCCGCCATCATAACGCCTGCAGCAAATCCGTTCAATATTTTATGGACTGTATCACCCAGTGAATGTTTCAGAAAAAATACACACGATGCCCCTGCTGTCGTTCCGAGCAATGGGATAAGCAATCCCTGCCATACCTCAAATGTCATTATATATTCTCCTCTCATTTTATTTTAAAAATATATATCACAGTGAACATAATTCTTCCGCATATTCCGTTCCTGGAATCATATCATCATTCCATATAAATGCCTTTACTTTATATTTGCCGCTTAAAAGCTCATCAAAACTGCCTTCCGCTGCATTACGTTTTATTCCCACAAGCTTTCCGCTGCTGTCGTAAAGTGCCACATACAGCGTACCAGAAATATTCTCCGGAGTACCTACCTTGTAGCTTATTCTATCCTCAATTATTTGCAATGACACACCCATTTTATCAATGCTTGGCGTAGCTGTAGGCGCATCTGTCGGTGTGACAGGCTCGTCAGTATTAGATTCTATATCAAAATCTATATTTTTTATAAATATTCCGTCATAAGGCGCATCACATGCGTACGTTTTATCTGAACCTGCCGCGCTTATCTCAAACTTTTCATCAGCCGGATACGGAACCGATACTATATATTTACCAAACTTATCAGTTGAAACAATATATTCTGTTCCGTTTACAGTAAATATCATCTCCTTTTCTGACGCTATACCGTTCTTATCAGAAACTGTTCCTGTTATATTCACGTTATCATTTGAGTTTGTATTGTATTTCATTGCCTTTTGACCAGCGACTTCCTTGCCTTCAAAATCAAATATGGTTGAGTTTGAAACGACATTATCCTGAGTATAATCACCATCCTCAGAAATTGCCCAGCCTATTTTATATGAACCGCCGTCATATACCATTACAGGATCCCAGTACATATCGCCAATACAGCGTCCGCCCGCCACCTGTTTTAATTTAGCATACAGCTCCGTCAAAAACGCGCGCTGACCGTTCTGCGTTTCGCCGTATATATTCTGGTAATAGCCGCTGTCCTTAAGCTGACCTTCCCAGCCATCGCCGCGCGATTCCGACCAGTTATAGCCGGTTTCCATAATTATAACATCCTTGTCAAATTCATTTATTACTCCGTTAAAATCATTTACAACAGTGTCTATTGAATATGTCGCGTTATAAAATGGATAATAGGAAACGCCTATGACATCATACAGCGAATCATCCACTGTCCTCAGCGCGTTTATAAAAGTAGACCTTCTGTAAAGATTTCCGCCGTTGTCGCTATGGAATATTATATCAGTTTCAGGCGATGTTTCTCTCACTGCCTTTGCCCCTGCGCTCAAAAGTCTCGCTAAATATGAGGCATTATTATAAAGCCCGTTATTTGATGATTGCTTATTAAATAACATGCCCACCTGTATCTCATTTCCGACCGAAACATACTCCGGCTGTGTTCCCTGAGCTATAAGCTTTTTCATTACGTCCGCCGTATAGCTGTATACCTTATCCTCAAGATACGATACAAGTGACTCGCCCTTTAGTCCCTGCGCCGTTATCTCCTGCTGCCAAGCATATGGAACCATCTGTTTTTCTCCGTCTACCCAATAATCGGAATACGCGAATGTAAAACAGATCTTCATTCCCTTATCCTTTGCGCGCCGCGCAAGGCGGAGACAGTCTTCCTCAGTCATATACCCCTCCGGAAGATAGTATTCACCGTCGCCATGGCCTTTTCCCGGATCGTCAAGCAGTCTTATTCTCGCGAAATTGAATCCGTTCTCAGCCATTATCTGCAGCGCGTCGCCCTCTGTTCCGTCCTCAAAATAAAATTTTGCGCCATTGTCCTCAACATATGTGAGCTTAGATATCTCGCCGCCCTTAAGCAGATCTACACGAGTATTTTCAGATGGTGACATTGACACATTGTCGAGCGTTACAGAAGATGAGCCGGCCGCATACAGGCCTATATCGCAGCTACCGTTATCCACTATTACGCCCGGAACAGTTATCTTCATTGCGCTGTCCGTCTGAGGCAGAGCCGTTGACGCCATTGTGTGTCCCTCTGTTTTAGCGTACAGATATGCGGTTCCGGACACATCAGAGCTTGTAACATAAGCCGTTATGTCATAGACACCGTTTTCTATGCCTGTTACCGTCTGGCTT
>CALXSW010000031.1 GCA_944391255.1 uncultured Clostridia bacterium
GAATCATAAGGTAATTGAGGCTGAGCTTAGGCGATGCGCCGATGAAGTGGCGTCCGTTGAGATGAATTTCCAGGCAATACGTGATATGATCTACAACAACTGATTTTAAGTTGCACACAATAGTTGATACACGAAAGGATAATGAAAATTGAAACTTTTATTAGCTGACGATGAAAAAGAACTGAACAAGGCTCTGTCTGCTATGCTTAAATTCAATAATTATGAGGTGGACAGTGTCTATGATGGTCAAGCAGCATATGACGCGGCAAGCTCGGGCGATTATGACGCTTTGATATTCGATATAATGATGCCAAAGATGAGCGGTATTGAAGCTCTGAAAAAACTGCGGAATGAAAGCGTTGACACGCCTGTGATCCTTCTCACAGCGAAATCAGAATTTTCTGACAAGATAGAAGGACTTGACGCCGGCGCCGATGACTATCTTACAAAGCCGTTTAACACGGGCGAGCTTATGGCAAGACTTAGAGCCGTTACAAGACGCCGCGAAGAAAAGCATGATATAACAGTATGCGGAAACGTGTCGCTCAACAAGGATAAGCTTGAGATAAAAACCAGAACATCATCACTCAGGCTTGCAACTCATGAATATGAAACTTTTGAGCTGCTTGTTTCAAAGCTCGGCACTCCGGTGAGCGAAGAACAATTTATAGAGCAGATATTTGATGAGGAAGAAGATACAACGGGTGTTGTGTTCCTTTATATCTCGTATCTGAGAGCCAAGCTGAAATCTATCGGCGCTAACCTCGATATTACAACAACAAAGGATAATAAATATCTTCTTACGGAGGCTGCAAATGTTTAATCAGCTCAGACTAAGACTTATACTTATCACTATGGTCTCAATATCGCTCGTAGTCGGTCTTATAACAGGAGCTATAAACTTTTTTAACCTTATACGTCTTCAGCAAAAGGCTGACAGCATTCTCAGAGTTATAGCTGACTTCAACGGCGATATGCCGCATGATAAATACACGCTTGAAGAACATGTGGATTTTAATGTAAACGATGAGACTCCATTTCAGATAAGATATTTTGTTGTTTATACAGATAATCGAAGCGTCGTGACAAACGCGCGCACCGATTCGATCGCATCTGTCGATTATGACGATCTTCAGCGCTTTGCCGACGTTACGCGCGGACTGCCGGAGGATACATACGGAACATATGAGAATTTCAGATATCTTGTAAGCAAAACACCATACGGACGATCTATTACTGTTGTGGATAGATCGAGCGATATAGAATTTGCACGGCAGATGATATCCATATCTGTTATCATCGGACTCACAGGGCTCCTGCTCATATTCATAATTCTTATATTTGCCTCTAATATAATAGTCCGGCCGTTTATAAAAAATCAGGAGCTGCAAAAACAGTTCATCACTGACGCCGGACATGAGCTCAAAACGCCTCTCGCAATAATAAGCACAAACGCGGAGGTCCTCGAATGCTGCTACGGGCAGAACGAATGGCTCGACAGTATAAAAAATCAGACATCGCGTCTTGACGGACTCGTAAAAGGTCTTTTACAGCTCACAAGAAACAACGGCGTAGAAAAGAGCGAGCATATCCAGTTCCCTTTGAGCGCGGCGGTATCAGAGATAGCGTCATCATTTACAACGCTTGCCGAGCATCATGGTCATAAGCTCAATCTCAATATCGTTCCGAACATTACGCTCAAAGGCGATGCTCAGGCGATAAGGACATTGGTTTCTGTGCTTGTGGACAACGCTATAAAATACTCGTCTGAAAACGGCGATATAAATGTTTCTCTCACTAAAATGGGCATAGGAACATCAAAGACAGCAAAACTCGTTGTTGACAACAAGACTGATATCGACGACAGCGAGGATATAAACAGATATTTTGAACGATTCTACCGTTCCGACAGCTCGCGTTCTACTCAAGGCTACGGAATAGGACTATCAGTTGCAAAATCTGTTATCGAAGCGCACAAGGGTAAGATAACCGTTTCAAAAAATAAGGACAGGATATACTTTACTGTCGTGCTTTAAAAACAACTAAAAAACAACATGGAAAGGATAATTATTTATTATGGTATATGTATTATTTGCTGATGGTTTTGAAGAGGTCGAGGCTATAGAGCCTATAGACATAATGCGCCGCGCAGGCATAGATGTCAAAACAGTGTCTATTTCAGACTCAAAAACTGTTACAGGCTCGCATAATATCCCTGTGATCACTGACGTCACTATAGACGATGTCAATATCGATGATATGGAGCTTCTTATGCTCCCGGGAGGTTCCGGCCACCAGCTGCTTGACGCGTCAGCGAAGGTTCATTCGCTTATAAACGAAGCGCTTGTGCGCGGCAAGTATATTTCAGCTATCTGCGCCTCACCGTCAGTGATCGGTAAAAAGCAGATGCTGATGGGCAAGAAAGCCACTTGTTTCCCGGGCTATGAAAAATACTGCTATGGCGCCGATATAGTACGCGACAAGGCTGTAATAGACGGCAAGATCATAACAGGCCGCGGAGCGGGAGCCGCATCTGATTTTGGCTTCCTCATGGTGAGCGTGCTGAAAGATAAAGATACAGCTGAAAAAGTAAAGGAAATAATGCAGTATAATGACTAAATCGGAAATAAGAGATAAAATGAAAGCTATGCGCCGCGCCCTATCAAAAGATGACGCGGCGCTTTTAAGCCGTTCTATAACTGAAAAGGTCTGCTCTCTCCCCTGCTTTGTAAATGCCGGCACGGTCATGACCTATGTTTCCGCGTTCAAGGAGCCTGACACCGCCGCTATAATAGAGAATATTCTGTCAAATAACAAAAAATGTGTTGTGCCTGTTTCTAATACGGATACTCACACTATAACGCCTGTTTATATAACGGATACTCTCGTAAAAGGCGCGTATGGCATAATGGAGCCTGACGTTATAAACGAGGCAGATATAAGCGGCATAGATATTGCGCTCATACCCGGAATAGCATTTGATACGCGCGGAAACAGAACGGGATTCGGTATGGGATATTACGACCGTTTTCTGTCACGATTTAAAGGTCTGAAAATTGGCATATGCTACGATTTTCAGCTCCTGCCGTCGATCCCGGCAGATGAACACGACATCAAAATGGATCTTATAATTACCGAAAAGAGGATATACGATGATTTTTGATACACATGCACACTATAATGACGAAGCGTTCAACGAGGACAGGGACGAGCTTCTCGCGTCAATGCCGCAAAAAAATGTCGGTCTTATCATGAACGCCTGCTCAAAGCTCTCCGAAATGGACGATATTATCGATATGTGCGATAAATACCCATTCGTATACGGCGCTGTCGGCATACACCCCGAGGAAGTAGAAACAGCGTCAGACGAATACCTTGCGGAAATAGAAAAATATGCAAAGCATCATAAGATACTCGCGATAGGCGAGATCGGACTTGACTATTACTGGACTACAGACACAAAAGAATCTCAAAAGCGGATATTCCGCGAACAGATACGCCTTGCTCGCCGCCTTGATATGCCTGTTATAGTTCATGACAGAGAGGCGCACGGCGACACGATGCAGATACTGCGCGAAGAAAACGTAAGCGAATGCGGCGGAGTATTCCACTGCTACAGCGGCAGCGCTGAAATGGTAAAAGAGATAACGGAGAAATTCAATATGTATGTCGCGTTCGGCGGAAGCCTTACATTTAAAAACGCGGTAAAACCGCGTGAGGCTGCAAAAGCCGTTCCGCTCGACAGACTTCTCGTTGAAACCGACTGCCCTTATATGGCGCCTGTGCCATTTCGCGGCAAGCGTAACTGTTCGGCATATATAGACAAGGTTCTGCTTACGCTCTCCGATATATTTGATATTCCCGCGCCGGAGCTTGAACAGATAACATTTGAAAACGGAAAAAGATTATTTAGGATCGAGGACTGACACGATATGTATGAATTACTAAAAAAGGGTTCCGATATGCTCGGTTTGCCGCTTGACGACGACAAGATAAACTCGCTTATAAAATATTATGAAATACTTACGGAGCGAAACAAGGTCGTGAATCTGACAAGGATCACGGAGCCTGAAGATGTGGTCACAAAACATTTTCTCGACAGCATGACTACACTGCTCACAGAAAAGGTAAAAGGAGATGTCATCGACGTTGGAACAGGCGCAGGCTTTCCGGGACTTGTTCTAAAATGCGCGAAGCCGGAAATATCTCTTACACTGCTTGACTCACTCAATAAGAGAATAACATTTTTAAAGGACGCGGCTCAATGCATGGGTATAACGGACGGTATATCATTCGTTCATTCGCGCGCTGAGGACGCCGCTCATGACTCTGCATACCGCGAAAAATTTGACACGGTAGTATCAAGAGCTGTCGCAAATATGAAAACTCTTGCCGAATGGTGTCTGCCATACGTAAAAATCGGCGGATATCTTTTAGCGCTCAAAGGACCGCTCGCTGAAAGTGAGCTTGACGACGCGAAACGCGCAATAGAAATACTCGGCGGACAGGTCGAGGATATATTCACTGTCGATATTCCGTTCACGGAGCTTGAGCATAAGATCATAATAATAAAAAAGCTCCGCCATACTCCGACACAATTCCCGAGAAAGGGCGGAAAAGCGACATCTATCCCTATCGAAAAAGCGTATAAAAAGAGATAACACGAAGCGTGTCGATTAATGACACGCTCTTTTTCTTTACATTTTTTTACCATATGATATAATATTACTTGTAAGACAGGTATCACAGATACAAGCAGGACTAAGCTCTTAAAAGCTTTCCTGTACCCCCAAATTTGTCTTACACCTTCCACCACCGAGGGCATCAGCGGCGGCATGCAAATTTCATGTACATCACGGCCGCCGCTGTTTACCCGTTATCAGAAAAACAGCGCGAACCGGCCCGTTTCATCGCAGCGAAAGGAGATAAAATTGATTATGTCTGAAACTAATCAGATCAAAAATATCCCATTATCAAAAATACGCCCTAATCCAGATCAGCCGCGCAAATATTTTGACGCTCAGGCTATGGATTCGCTTACGCGCTCTATAGAGCGGTACGGCGTTATATCGCCTATAACAGTACGCGAATACGGAGATGACGAGTATGAGCTGATATCAGGAGAGCGGCGTTTTAGAGCGGCGTATAAAGCAGGGCTTACGGAAATACCATGCATAATAATACGAAGCGGCGATTCAGACTGCGCGATACTTTCACTTCTTGAAAATCTGCAAAGAGAGGATCTGTCCTTCCTCGAAATAGCTCAAAGCTACAGAGATCTTGTTAAAAAAAACGGATACACAAGTCATGACGTTTCAAGACGGCTCGGCGATAAACCGTACAAGGTAAAAGAACGTATAAGCCTGATGTCGCTTGATCCGATAGTCAGAAAATACATACGCAGCTTCAAGCTCACAGAGCGACAGGCAAGAGCTCTGCTTAAGATCAAGGACAGCACTGCTCAAATAGAGGCGGCACGCCAGATCTGCGAAAACGGATTAAACGAGCCGGAAACGATCAAATTCATAAAAGAGCTCACGAAAACAGACAAAGATCCGTCTTTTCACATAAATAAGATCAAAGATATAAAAATATTCCGCAACACTATAAACAAGGCGCTCAATGTTCTGCGCATGAGCGGAGTTGAGGCTGACTATAAGGAAAAAACAGACGAAAACTGCGAAATTTTTACAATAACTATACATAATTGATGGTTTTTTTACTATTTTCCTCTTTACAAATAATACGATTGGTTGTATAATATCTACTGTATAACAAGAAAATCATTCCCGAAAGGATATTATAAAGATGGAAAATAAAAACAAACGTATAGTTGTAAAGGTCGGCACCTCTACATTGACTTATGATACAGGCAGAATAAATTTCAGACAGATAAACAATCTCGCCCGCGTGCTTTCAGATCTTAAAAACCGCGGCTACGAAATAATTTTAGTTTCATCGGGCGCTATAGGCGTTGCAGTCGGAAAGCTCGGACTCAAGGAAAAGCCTACAGACACAAAGGTCAAGCAGTCGCTTGCAGCTGTAGGTCAGTGCGAGCTGATGGCGATATATGACAGAATGTTTTCCGATTATCTTACAAATGTCGCTCAGATACTTTTAACAAAGAGCGATGTTGAGATACCAAAACGTAAAAAACATATGCAGGATACTATAAACACTCTGCTTGAAATGGATATCATTCCTATCGTAAACGAAAATGACACGGTATCTGTAGAGGAGATCGAATTCGGCGATAATGACAGACTTTCAGCTGTCGTTGCGCAGCTTATAGACGCCGATATCCTTGTGCTGTTCTCCGACATAAACGGACTTTATGACAGCGATCCGCACAAGAACCCGAACGCAAAGCTGATCTCAAGAGTTGAGAATATAACAGAAATAGAAAGCGTTGCCGGCGGAGCCGGAACAGCTCTGGGCACCGGCGGAATGGTAACAAAAATACAGGCTGCAAGGATCGCCAATGATTCCAAGATATCAATGCTTATAGTAAACGGCAAAAATATAGACACACTCTATGATATAATAGAGGGAAAAAAGGTCGGAACACTGTTTAAGGACTATAATAAATAATCTGTAAACACTAAAAAGACAGAGTCAAAACACTTTTAACGTGTATTGCTGTGTCATTTTTATATCATACAATATCCTGTCACTTGACAGCTATAACTCCGAACTCGGAGATCTCAGCTTTATCAGTTTCACCCGTTTCAGTGTCGCACAATACGAGTTTAACTGTTGTGCCGTATTTTGGTACCGGGAATATGAACATTTCCGGCTCTGTAGTCGTTCCCGATGTTGTTATCTCAGCAGCGAGATCCCAGCCGTCGCGCTCAAAGAAGTTTCCGGCGTCATTATCTATTGATCCGCCTGTATATACCTTGAACGTGTGACGTCCTCCGTCCGCGCACGACAGCACAACGCCGCTCATAGCACAGAAATATTTTAGTTCGGTATAGAATCCCGATTTTCCTGTAAGCGAGTATGACGTGCCGATATCAAGATCAACAGCCGCGCTTCCGTCAGAACCGTCATACGTCACTATCCTGTTCAGATCCGCCTGACTGAAATCGAGCTTTTCACCATTCTTATATCCCTCCGCTGATTTCAGCACAGCCGCGTCGGAATTCTTTATTTCCTCTATCCTTGCCGCTCCGTCCTGAGCTGCTATCGCTTTATCGCTTACCGTCACAAGTCCCACGTCGTCCCATGCTACTTTCTTGCCGAGAGCCTCTGCCGCATACCTGAGCGGAACAAATGTAACATCGTCCTTTATTACAGGCGCTGTATCCATTGAAACCACGCTTCCGTTTACGGTAAATTCATTTTCGCCGATATTCATTATTATATCGCAGCCTGTTGACTGAATATGTATCTCGCCGTCATCATATGTAACATACGCGCCAAAAGCCTCGCTTATAAATCTAAGCGGCACCATCGTTCTGTCATTTTCGATATATGCCTTAACATCTTTGTTGCTTCCGTCAATATAGCACGGCGTTCCGCTTATAAATGCTTTCGCGCTGCCTATCGCCATTTCTACCGTTGTGCCGGTATAAAGACTTTCTATATCCCATTTCTTTTTATCAAGATCAGGGTTCACCATCTTAACGCCGTCCGATTCTGTATATATCTGCATTACAGGAATGGATTCCGTATCATAGCCCAGATAAAAATCTGTATGCGCCGGCTGATTATACCCAACGTTCTGAACTGCTATTGACGCTCTGTAGCCAGGATCATGCATAAGTGTCGGTATTCTGTATCCCGTAGGAACATTCGTCATATATATCCTTAACGCTGAATTGTCCTCTGTAGGATATATCACCTCTTCGCGCCAGTCGCCTAATATATCTGCCGTCAAAGACGGATTTGATTTTCCGGCATTATTTGAATGACAGCCCTCGGCGGTGAATATAGTTTCTGATTTTTCAGTGTACGGATTCCACTTAGAAATATTTATGCTGTCCTGTATCTCTCTGCCTAGATCTCCGTCCCACCATGCGAGGAAATTCGCCGGAATATTATAATCCTCGGATATTATCTCGCCCTTTGACGAGATCAGCATTCCCATAGATGACCACGATTCCGCACCCGGATATCTCGGATCTATATCATCGCTCACACCTCTGCCAACGTCTGTGCTTCCAAACGGTGAATACCATATTATCTCGCCCGTTCTCGCGTCACGCATATCATGGCCATACGCGCCCCACTCGTGAACTGAAAATGTTTCAAGTCCCGGACGGTCGATTATAAGATCGCCAGTGTGCTGAGCGTCACCGTGATTGAGCTTTGTAGAATACACCGGCTCACCGTTATCATCAAGCAGCATACTGCCGTATACTATCTCATCTTTGCCGTCATAGTCCACATCAGCTACCGCGACAGAATGATTTCCCATTCCTCTGTAGTTCCAATCCTTGTCGCCGTCCTCCATCGCGTATGTGTCAAACAGCCAGTCATTGACTATCTTGTTATCCTTCATTGTAAACGACGCGATCGCCGTTCTGTCATAATAGCCTCTCGCAAATATCATTGACGGGTTTACTCCGTCAATATACGCCACGGCCGCGTTATATCGCTCTGACCTGTTTCCCCAGTCATCGCCCCACGAGGATATATCCCATGTCTTTCCGTCATACTCTCCCTGCGACTGCGGTATATAGTCTACCGTGTCTATCACAGCCCCTGTTTCACCGTCAAATACAGTCAGATAGAGCGGGCCTGAAAGATTTTTTCCGTTCTCATCGCGCCAATCCGCAGTAGCGTCGCCTATAACGTTTCCGGCTCCGTCTACTGTACCGTCAGCCGTGCGCATTGCAACTTCGCCCTTGCCGTCGCCGTTAAAATCAGCGGCTATAAACTGAGTGTCGTGCGCTCCCGAACGCACGTTCTTTCCGAGATCTATTCTCCAGAGCTTAGTTCCGTCAAGCTTATACGCGTCAAACATAGTGTTTCCCGTATTTCCCAAATGCGCGCTGTCACGCGAGTTAGTAGGATCCCACTTTATTATGATCTCATATTCTCCGTCTCCGTCAAGATCTGCCGTTCCCGCGTCATTTGCGACATATGAATACTGTTCTACCGTTCCATCTGAAAGCGTCACACTGCCCGGCGCCGGAGCGTCTATCTTTATTTCAATATAATTTTCAGGCAGCAGAGCCGTTTCTTCAGACCTCTCGCTTTCTACTCCGTTATATACAGCCGAAACGCTGTATTTATCCCCTTCAGCCGCGTCGCGGTCCACATAATTTGTCGCGTTAAGCGGCTCATCGTTGAGCTTTTCGCCGTTCTTGTAAATATTATACATCGTGTCAGCACTCTCTGTTCCAAGCCAGCGCCACGATATAAGTCCGTATCCATCAGCCTTTACCGCTGTAACTCCCCTGTCAAGCAGCTCCATTCGGCGCTGTATATCCGTTCTGTTTTCAATAAGCGCCGCTGTTTCACTTCCGTCCGATATATCAGTATTTACAGTTATCTTATCAGGCTCTTCCGGAACTTCTGATATTATGTCATAATCACCGTCAGCCGTATCGGAATATACGACCTCGTCACCGTTTTTTACCTCTATATTGTCAATATACGCGTAAAGACCTCCGTCAGCCGCATACGGCGAATATCCCAATCTGAACACCGGCTCACGTTCCATGCTGTAATCCCATTCAGTTTTCAGCTCCGAATATTTTTCTCCGTCCTTATACACTGTAAACACGCCGCCGTCACGCGATATTTCAAACCTGTGCCACCCGTTTTTGATCGACTCATATTCGCCGCGCGCGTTTTCCCAGCCGGCTCCGTCAGTTATCACCTCTATATATGAATCTCCGCCCGTTTCAGGTATGTAATAAAGTCCTGTCGCTTTATTATCTGTCGTATCGTCCGTTCCCGTATAAAACGCGTATCTTGTGCCGTTCGCCATAGTGTATATATCAAACGCCACGCTGAATTTATCCTTTAGCTTATAAGCGCTGCCCACCTTGTCATAAAGGTACTCAACAGGCATTTCTATAAACGGGTTTCTTCCGCGCTCCTTGTCGTTTCCGCGCGTCTGTTCGTATCCGTCAAACGAGAAAACATTGCCCTTGTCCGCCCCTGTTGGATCCTGTATGACCGTAAGCGCGCCGTATCCGCTATATAACTTAGGCTCCATGGTTTCCGCGTTTACAGCAGCCGGGATCACTCCCGCGATCATCGCGGCTGCCGCAGCCGCAGCTGTGATTTTCTTCATATTTTTCCCTCTCTTTCGTTTGGACAGATAGCCGCGTTTCTCCCCTTTTTGCCGCTATCCCCCAAATATTATCCTAAAACAAATTATAACATATAACATATAAAACTGCAAGTATTAAGTTATATTTTGGCAAATTTGACAACAAAAAAGCCGCGCAAAGCTCTGCTCGCCTTGCAGCGGCTTTTTTATTCTAATCTCTCCATCATGCTTATCCGAGAATAGCTTTGAGATCCTCGTCCGGAGTGCTTATAGGGTGTATACTATATTTTTCAACAAGCGTGTCAAGCACATTTTTAGATAAGAACGCCGGCAAAGTAGGACCGAGATATATATTTTTTATACCGAGATACAGAAGTGTCAAAAGCACCGCCACCGCTTTCTGCTCATACCATGAAATTACAAGCGTAAGCGGCAGATCGTTTACACCGCAGCCAAACGCGTCCGCAAGAGCGAGAGCGACTTTTATAGCGCTGTACGCGTCATTGCACTGTCCCATGTCAAGTATGCGCGGCAATCCCTCGATCTCGCCGAGCTTGAGGTCGTTTATCCTGTATTTTCCACACGCTAAAGTCAATATGACCGTATCCATAGGCGTTTTCTTTGCAAATTCCGTATAATAGCTTCTGCCCGGCGCCGCTCCGTCACAGCCGCCTATTAAGAAGAAATGCTTTATCTTTCCGCTCTTTACAAGATCTACTATCTTTCCCGCCTGCGACAGCACTGTTTCATGAGCAAATCCGGTCGTTACCGTTTTTCCGCCGTTTATTCCCGTTATTATATGCTCTTTATCATATCCGCCGCACTCCTTCGCTTTCTCGATAACAGGTGTAAAATCTTTTTTCTCATCTATATGCACCAGCTCCGGATACGATACAACAGACGTTGTGAACACCCTGTCAGCATAGCTCTGACGCACCGGCATAAGACAATTTGTCGTAAACAGAACAGGCGCCGGTATATTATGAAACTCCGTCTGCTGGCTCTGCCATGCTGTTCCGAAATTCCCCTTTAAATGCTTATACGCCTTAAGCTTTGGATAGCCGTGCGCCGGGAGCATTTCCGAATGAGTGTATATATTTATACCCGTTCCCTCCGTCTGTTTGAGAAGCAGCTCAAGATCATGAAGATCATGACCGCTCACAACTATAAAAGGTCCTTTCTCTATCGTCAGCGGTACTTCCGTAGGAACAGGATCTCCATACGTTTCTGTGTGCGCCTTATCAAGCAGTTCCATGCATTTATAATTCATCTCGCCTGTTTTAAGCACTGTTTCAAGCAGTTTGTCCGCCTCAAATGTTTCGCCTATTTCATACATTCCAGTATAAAAAAATGACATTACCTCATCGCTCTTATAACCGAGCGCGTACGCGTGAAACGCGTATGCCGCCATTCCCTTAAGCCCGAACAATATTAATGATTTAAGAGAGCGTATATCCTCATTTTCCGACCACAGCTCAGATATATCATATTTTTTCACATTATCTGATATTTTATTTTTTTCAGACCTTATCTCGCTTATGAGCTTTTTAACGGTATCGCTGTTGAAATTCACGTTCGTTATAGTTGTAAACAATCCCTTCAGCATCAGCTCATCCGTGTTTTCACTGCGCTTTCCCTGCCAGACAGCTGCCGATAATCCTATAAGCTCGCTCAC
>CALXSW010000032.1 GCA_944391255.1 uncultured Clostridia bacterium
ATAGCGGAAACCAAGCCTTAGCGATCACAAACAGAAAAGCTCCTACAGATGGTATTAAGCAGTATATCGAGCTGACACATGGCTTTGATTACACCTGCAGTGCTTGGGTTAAGAGTGACAAGGACGATACTGTAAAAATGGTGCTTATGTCCAACTATTGGAAGCCGTACACGATAATGTCGGGAAGCGTAAAAGCCGGAGAATGGACAAAGCTAACAGGCAGCTTTAAAGCGCCTTCAGACTGGGGCGGAGGATATATCTATATCGATACAGACAATACGACATCTGATATAATTATAGATGATGCGTCTATAAAAGAAGTCCCTGGTCAGATACTTGAGGTCATGAAGGACGGCGAGGGTGACTACAATGGTTCAAACCTCAACATGGCATGGCAGTGGAACCATAATCCGGATAACACATGCTGGTCATTGACAGCCCGCGAGGGTTATTTAAGACTCACGACCGGCAAAACTGTTGATAATATTCAGTATGCGAGAAACACGCTTACTCAGAGAAGCTATGGTCCTGACAGCGCGGCATCGATAAAGATGGATGTTTCAAACATGAAAAACGGTGATTATGCCGGCATGACAACAATGCAGACAAAATACGGAAATATAGGCGTCAAAATGATAGACGGCAAGAAGTATTTTGTATGGGAATATATAAAAGAAGGCGCAAATGACATAACCGACAGCAACTGGCTTACTATAAAGCCACAGGAGGTAAGACTTGGCGAAGTCACAGGAAATGACGCTTATGTAAGACTTGAATACCATTTTGGAAACTTTGAGAGCAGGCATGAGGATGCGGTAGCATATTTCTATTACAGCAATAACGGCGAAAATTGGAAATATGCGGGTAAGCTTACAGATCTTGTATACGATCTAAAGCAGTTTACAGGTTATAAGTTTGGAATATTCAACTATGCTACAGAGGAAGCAGGCGGATATGTTGATGTTGATTACTTCAATGTAGAAGATGAGATATTAGGTGGGGGCACAGCAGAGATCCCGACACAGACGCCTGATCCTACTGAAGCGCCTGCACCTACTAAAACACCATCTCAGACAGAGCCGCCGCAGCCAACAGCGACTCCGGTAAGCGAGCTTATACAGAATGGCGGAATGGAAGGATTTTCAACTGAAGATAATATTCCATATTACTGGTATGCAAAAACATCTGACGGAGATACTTCGTATACAGCCACTGTAGCGGCAAGTGATGAGAAAGCGCATAGCGACAGCTATTCATTAAAGGTGAGCGGAAGAACGGCCAGCGCGGCAGGTGCCGGCAATTACTTTACACAGCCGCAGCCTGGCGCATTATATAAGATAACAGCGTATATTTATACTGATG
The DNA here is from genome assembly GCA_944391255.1 of uncultured Clostridia bacterium. Classification (GTDB taxonomy): domain Bacteria; phylum Bacillota; class Clostridia; order UBA1381; family UBA1381; genus Ornithomonoglobus. Next base: position 1,363 of record CALXSW010000032.1, read on the forward strand.
TAACAGACACATTCCATTGCGGAGCTTTGAGTTCATATTGGAAGAATGTAAACTGTACAACAGGCGCTGTATGTAACGCAGGGGAATGGACTGAATTGACAGCTGTAGTCAGAGCGCCTCAGGATTGGGAGCCGGGAAGCTTCCAGATATGGTCAGAGAGCGCAACAGCTGATTTCTATGTAGATGATGTATCAATGGCGTTATATGAAATGCCTGAAGAATTTGAAATAATGACACCGTACTATGCTAATGGCAAGGCGGTTATAAGAGTTACAAACACTACATCAGAGGATAAGAGCCTCAATATATATGTGGCGAGATATGATGAAAGTAACGTTTTGACATCACTGAAGAAGGAATCAGAGGTAATTGCTGCAAACAGCGGTGAAACAAAGATCACAATAGCAGCAGAAGAGGGCGACAAGGTGTATATATGGGATGATCAGATGAAACCGTATATAGATCCACAGAAAATAAAGCAGATAACACCTGAGGAATATATGGCACAGGTAGAAATGAATATTACTGAAAATGAGATAAACGGAATTTGTGATCATGTTGATGGACGTGATTACGGACGGCTGCAAAAATATCAATATTATTCACAGACAGCCGGAAGAGATACTGATGTAAACGTACTTCTCCCTCCGGGATATTCAGAGGATAAGGAATATCCGGTATTGTATCTGCTTCACGGATATTATGGCGACGAGGATTCGCTTTTAAGCGGAGATCCGAGTATACAGTTCCAGACAATGTACGGAAATCTTTTAGCTGAGGGCAAGGCTGAGGAAATGATCGTTGTATTCCCGTATATATTCTGCAGTAAAGATATGCCTACATGCACGGGAATGGATCTTACGAATTCTAGCGCATATGATAATTTCATAAACGATCTTCTGACAGATCTTATGCCGTTCATAAAAGAGGAATTCTCAGTTAAAACGGGCAGAGAAAACACAGCTATCAGCGGCTTTTCGATGGGTGGACGCGAGTCCTTGTATATTGGTATGACAAGATCGGATCTGTTCGGTTATGTCGGAGCGGTATGTCCGGCGCCGGGCCTTACACCTGGTACAGATCTGAGCGTTCATCCCGGTCAGCTTCAGGAGAATGAGCTTAAAACAACAGAGGAAAAGGGCAAGCCGTATCTTCTTATGATAAGCGCTGCTGTAAACGATTCGGTCGTAGGTGATTCACCGGCTAATTACAGCAATATAATGGATAAAAACAGTGAAACTCATTTATGGCATTCTGTTTCGAGCGGATATCACGATGGATCAACGATAAGACCACATCTGTATAATTATGTTCAGGCAATATTCAAGGCTGAATAATTATTTATAATAATTATAAATATAAAATTAAATATTTTATAGATCAAAAAACATGTGCGGATCGCGAATGATAAAGACTGCATTATATGCGGTATAATACCGATATGAACAGATCTTATGCGCGGTCCGCTTTGTTTCCTTTGGTGGGCTTTATATTTAAAGAAATAATCAATATATTATAAGTTCAATAATTATTTTAAATTTTGTCATAATAAATTTATTATTTTTTTAATTCACTATGAGAGGATAAAAGTGTATAATAAAAGCATAGAATTTTTGGTTTGCGTAATATATGTTGCACAGACCTGAAAATCAATGGTATAAAATATCATTGCATATGAGATGGATACAGGCTTTCTCAAATTATTCAGATAATGATATCGGAACGGTAAAAAAGATGATCGTATCTGAGATGATATAAATACCAGAAATATCCGGGATATGATCCGGAAAAAAATAGTCGTACAAATTAAAAGAACGGAAAGGATGTGTCGATGTAAATGAAAAAAGCGGTAGTGAACGGAAAAGAAAAACCGAAAGCGTCGTTTTTGCAGCTTTGTGTTAAGCAGAGGACATTGATCGCGATGGTATCTATACCTGTAA
>CALXSW010000033.1 GCA_944391255.1 uncultured Clostridia bacterium
TTTTTTTATGAGAGGCAAAAAAATCTTCAAGTGTCATTATATTACCTCTCTATCCAAATAAATGCAGTTTAAATATATTATACACCATATTCAATATGTTAGCAACATAAAATACAGATAAATAATATATAATTATTTTTTCATCATCATCACCAATAGCATTATCTTTGATAATGCTGCTTATCTTTCCTTTAGGTGATGAGGAAAGATATTTTATTTTACTTTGTTTTATTTTACTTTGTTTTACTTTACTTTATTTTACTTTACTTTTCTTTACTTTACTTTAGGGGATTATTGCTGCAAAAACGGGGGTTTTTGATGTAAAAATAATAATATAAAAAGTACCGTATAAAAATCACAATGTCCGACCGAAGCTCTGCGGCATATGATATAATATGATCAAGGTTATAATTATGAGATAAAGTCACTGCATAAATAAGCATGATCAGGAGGAGGTCAAATGAAACAGATGTTCTGCACTGTGTCCGGCATTGTCGGCGCGTATGTGGCAGCCGCGTTCGGCGGCTGGAGCGCCGGTATAACAACGCTTATGATATTTATGTGTCTTGATTATATTACAGGTGTGATCGTAGCCGGAGTTTTCAAGAAAAGCGATAAATCGGAAAACGGCGGACTTGCGAGCAAAGCCGGACTTAAAGGTATATGCAAGAAATTCGCTATGCTGCTTATTGTGGTTGCGGCATACAGAATAGATATAATGCTTGAAACAGAGTACATACGCGATATGACAGTTATAGCGTTCTGCGTAAACGAGCTTATAAGCATAGTCGAAAACGCCGGAACGATGGGACTCCCGATCCCGTCTGTCATCACAAAAGCAATAGACATATTAAAAAATAACGACGAGGAAAAATAATATGACAGCATCAATAAGCAGAAAGGGGGGATATGAATGGAAATAAAAAAGGGGGCTCTGCCTCAGCAGGGCAATTACAAGCGCGGAAGAACGCAATCGGTAAAATATATTGTGATCCATTATACAGCAAATAAAAATGACACAGCGCTAAATAATATTAATTATTTCAAAAATAACACACCTGTTGCGTCGGCGCATTATTTTGTGGACAGCAATGAGATATACACATCTGTGCCGGAAGAAGACACGGCGTATCACTGCGGCGCATCGTCGTATCGTCATGCATACTGCCGAAACGCAAACAGCATAGGGATAGAGATGTGCACCTCATTTGCGTCGGGCAGGTATTATATTGACGACAAGACGATAAAGAACACGGTGTGGCTCACAAAGGAGCTTATGAAAAAATACTCTGTACCGGCTGAAAATGTTATACGTCATTATGATGTAACGGGAAAGCTTTGTCCGGCGCCGATGGTTAGTGATGAAACTGAATGGAAAAACTTCAAGGCATCGATATCTGATAATGAGGAGGTGATCGATATGGAAATACAGACCGCTTTAAAAGAGCTGAATGATCTTAAGGATCGTATAGCAAAATTAGAAGAACCGGAAATGATATATAACTGGGTAGATGAAAATATGCCTGAATGGGCGCGGGAAGGTGTAAATTACTGCGTTGAAAACGGATTGATACAGGGAACAGGCGAAGGACTGGGACTTGATGACAAGGATCTTAAATACTGCACTATCATAATGCGTATGCATAAGCAGCTTGCGGGCGATAAATAAAAAGATAAAATGCCGGGGAGAATCTCCTCGGCATTTTGTGACAAATCAAATTTCCCCAATTCAGACCGAACTGATCGGATTAAAATAATTCTTTCTTTTTTTTCTGCAAATTCGGCTTCAGTAATTGCGCCGCTGTCAAGCAGCTGTTTCATTTTCATTAATGTATCTAATTTTAAATTGTTTTTTCTGAGTTCCTCTTCCTTTTGTTTTTCTTTTTGTTTGTCAGACTCAAGCTTTTTGATTTCTTCCTGGGTTCTTCCGCAGGAGCAAGTGCCGGTATATCCGGGATTAGTTCTTCCGCAGATGCATGTCCACTCTGATTCAGGCGTATGTATAGTAGTTTTATATTGTCTGTCACGATTTTCAGGCTCTGTATATACAGCTTTGTATTCAGGTTTTGAAAGAGCAACAAGCACGGCAATTAGACCAAAGAAAAATCCCCACCAAAACCAGTTTTCATCATATCCTTTGTTGCTTATAATCGCATTTGTCGCAATGCCAAATATAATTCCCTGTACAATTATTACTGCAATTGCTAAAAACATTACTATCCCTCCCGTACGATATATTTATTATATTCAGTGTAACATATCAGAAAAATAATGTCAAGGTATTCAAAAAAATAAAATTTTACGCATTACGTGTGTACATGAACAGACGGTGGAAAATGTGAATAGCGGTGGATTATATACCTGCCTCAACAAAAAAAACGACAGGAAAGAGTGATCTTTTCTGCCGATTTTTATTGTAATATTAATAATTAATCATCAAGCATAACAGCGCCCTGCATAGCTGATGAAACGAGTCTTGAATAACGTCTTAAATATCCTGTCTTTACCCTTGGCTCGTTAGGCTTCCAGCCTTCCTTACGCTTTGCAAGCTCCTCATCAGATATCTTGACGTTGAGTATGCCCTTTGTGATATCGATCTCAATTATATCACCGTCGCGAACGAACGCTATAGGACCGCCCTCAACTGCTTCAGGTGAAACGTGGCCGATAGCCGCGCCTCTTGTAGCGCCTGAGAATCGTCCGTCTGTGATGAGCGCGACTTCCTTGTCAAGTCCCATACCGCATATAGCTGATGTAGGCGAGAGCATTTCTCTCATTCCAGGGCCGCCCTTAGGACCCTCGTAACGGATAACTACAACGTCTCCGGCAACGATCTTGCCCTTGTATATAGCGTCTATAGCCTCGTCTTCACTGTCAAATACCTTAGCCGGACCCTCATGCTGAAGCATTTCAGGAGCTACGGCGCTTCTCTTTACAACAGAGCCGTCAACAGCAAGATTACCCTTGAGAACAGCTATACCGCCCGTCTTTGAATATGGATCGTCAAGCGGTCTTATTACAGTGTGATCCTTTACCTCATGTCCGGCTATGTTTTCACCCTGTGTCTTGCCTGTTACAGTCATAGTGTCGAGCTTAAGAAGATCAGCCTTTGAAAGCTCGTTCATAACTGCTGTAACGCCGCCGGCAGCGTAAAGATCCTGAACGTGATGTTCTCCGGCCGGCGCGAGATGACAGAGGTTAGGTGTGCATTCGCTTATCTCATTAGCATAGTCAAGCGAGATAGGCGCCTTTGCCTCGTACGCTATAGCCGGAAGGTGAAGCATTGAGTTTGTTGAGCAGCCGAGCGCCATGTCAACTCTGAGCGCGTTATATAGCGAGTCAGGAGTTATTATATCGCGAGGCTTGATATCATTTTTAAGCAGCTCCATTATCTGCATACCGGCTTTCTTTGCAAGACGTATTCTCTCTGAATATACAGCCGGGATCGTGCCGTTTCCAGGAAGAGCCATTCCGAGAACCTCGCATAGACAGTTCATTGAATTTGCTGTGAACATACCTGAGCATGAACCGCATGACGGACAAGCAGCCTCTTCAAGCTCTGTAAGCTCCTCTTCGTTTATAGTTCCGGCCTTGAACGCGCCTACAGCCTCAAAAGCTGTGTTGAGGTCGCGGAACTTGCCGTTAAAGTTCATTGAAAGCATTGGACCGCCTGAAACTACGATAGACGGAATGTTAAGTCTTGCAGCTGCTATAAGCATACCAGGCACTATCTTGTCGCAGTTAGGGATAAGCACAAGCGCGTCAAGACCATGCGCGAGAGTCATAGACTCTATAGAATCGGCGATAAGCTCGCGTGATGCGAGAGAATACTTCATTCCCGTATGTCCCATCGCTATACCGTCGCAAACGCCTATTGACGGGAATTCAAGCGGAGTTCCGCCTGCCATTCTTACGCCTGCCTTTACCGCTTCAGCGATCTTGTCAAGCTGGATATGTCCCGGGATTATTTCATTCTTTGATGAAACAACACCGATGAGCGGACGTGAAAGCTCTTCATCTGTAAGGCCAGATGCCTTGAAGAGTGAACGGTGAGGTGTTTTTTCAACACCTTTTTTTACTATATCACTATGCATTTTTTTCTTTCCTCCTATATAAAAAACAGCCGAATGGCATCACACCATCCGGCCTTATTTTGCCATGGTTATATTTTATCACAGCGTATGTGATATGTCAATAGCTAATAGACGAATTAATTCCCATGATCATATCCCATAAGTTATATTCATGCAGGTATTTGCATAACACTGTCTATTCTATTGTTGCTCCTAAATCAGGAGCGGCGAATGATAAAATAATATAAGCTATTACTATTACGCCTAATATATAGATCACAGCTCCGGCAAGACCGTTTGTCTGCTTTATAACGGGCAGATGGAAAAACAGATCCAAAACTCCGTAAGCCACAGAAAACAGAATACGGATCACCACAAATGATATAACTGATGATAGTAAACCTGTAATTGTGATCGGAAGATGACGCTGTATAACTGCCGCAAGAAAAATGGACGCCGCTGTCGCGAGAATGGTCCATACGGCTTTAAGTAAACCGCGCTTATATCCGGCGATCCCCGCCGCGATAACAGCAGCGCAAAGCAGAGCGTCAAGAAAAAGTGGATTATTCATATTATGACAATGAACTCCTTTCTCAAACTTATGACCATTAATTCCTTTCACAAAACCAAGTTTGAATTAAAACCGTTCAGATCGTGCGAGAGCGTGAACGAGGCTGTACTTTGTGTACGCGAGTGAGCGCTCCCGTGAGAGATGGGCGGTTTTTATTTAAACTTTTTTATCTTAGATCTCTACAAATTCTATACTGTTTCCGTATATAATAACGTATGAGCCGCTGTTTAGAAGAAGAACATCGTTTACAGTCATAGGAGCGGTGTATACTGACTTGTTATCCGATCCGGCTTTGCCGCAGATAATATCACGTTCATAGCAATATAGAACAGTTGACCTGTATACGTCTATAAAGTCGGGCTTATTTTCGATTATCGCGGAAGCCTCAAGATCTCCGGCAGGAGAGTAAAGATTTACTATAGGCAGGTTATCATCTGTAAACGCGACTATCCTGTTCCCCTTTTCGTCGTGCGCTGTGCATGAGATATAAACGTCGTCATAGCGCTTATCGTATCTTAGACCGCAGCTGTCGGTGAGAGAAATTATACTGTTGTCACCAGATGCGAACACGTCACTGCCGTTATTGAACAGGTTAAATACAAGCGTGTTCTGAAGCTCTATGCCGGCAAACGGCTCAGGCGCGGAAATATCAAACATCATAACATATGAATTTACCGTGCTTGAGGTATCTACAAGAGAAACAGACAGCACCCTTGTCTTTGTTATAGTTGACGCGGTTATATAGTTCACGCCTGACGCCCATGAAAATATCTCCTCGCCGTACTTGTTTATAACAAGAACAGCGCCCTTATAAGCCGGACGGTCTGTAACAAGCACAACATCGCCGCGCTCAGATACCTCGCATGAAACGATCGTGTTCTGTATTTCTATATTGAACTGTAATTTATCGCCCTTATACAGGCTGACTGCCGTTCCGCCCTCTGACGCTATCGCTATATATTTTCCGGCTGTTGAAATAAGCGGATTTGATATATTTGTATTAAGCTCCCATTTCAGGCGTCCGCTAGAGTTATAAAGGCACAGGTAATTCGATTTTGCGCAGGCAACCCCGTTATCGTATACTGAAAAACCGGAACTGCCTGCATCAACAAAAGGGAGTGTTACCGTTTCCCTTTCTATGCCGGTGCGGTTTGAGGCAACGTTCTGGATATTTTCCAATTCGTCAGAATCGTTTGCCACCTCGTCATACTGTTCTCCGGTCGAGTTTAGAACGTCAAGGCTTGATCCGAAATCTGAATCGGAGAGGTCATCACCCTGCGTCGGGATAAATGAAGCCGGATCGAACTCTATGCCGATAGAATCGAGTATGAGATCCATATTATATTCAAAGTTTCTTTTATATGTCCCTACATATACGTTGTCTGTGAGGTAGAACCATATTCCGCCGAAGGCTATAGCGCTCAGTATGAGCGTTACCCAAAGCGGCTTAAGAGCATACCATATGCCCCGCTCATCTTCATCATAATAATCTTCATCGTCCTCGTCAGGCTCTATGCTTATCTGCCTGCGCCTGCGCGGCTCATCATCATAAAAATCTCTTTTGTTATTTTTCATAGGTGTATGTTCGCTTTCATCGCTGCGCGGTTCAGAAACGCCCGCGCCATAGAGATCCATGTTGCCGAGGACCTCTTCCGCGACCGGCTCATTCGCTGTGTGAGCCGGTGCTGTGTCTATGCGCACCGTTTCTTCTGTGACAGGCTCAGACTCATCTGTATCATTGACTTGCTGCTGTAATGATTTGCGCGGCATTACTACAGTGTCGCCGAGATCGTCAGCCGTATCAGGCTCATCATGCTTTTTGATGATCACCCTTGTAGCGCCCATATCCTCAGGCGCTGACGGCTCATCGCTTTTTTTCGGATCGCTTTCAGTTTCAGCTTTATTGTCCTCAGCCTCTTTTTTATCGTCGCTGCCTCTGTCGTAATATTGTATAAGCTCGTTTAATATATCTTCGCGGTTTTCAGCCATTAATAGAATACCTCCTTGAGATGCAGCCCTTTTGCCGGGGCTGTTATTCCGGCTCTGCTCCTGCATCCGGATCTTATAATGTCGGGCATATCGTCGGGGTCAAGCCTGCCTTCGCCTGTGTATACAAGCGTTCCGACTATTATTCTGACCATATTATACAGAAATCCGTTGCCCGTTACATCAATGGTTATAATATTGTTTTTCGATGTAATATCTATATCGTATATTGTGCGCACTGTCGTTTTTACCGTGAATCCGCTCGAGGCAAATCCTATAAAGTCATGCTCGCCTATAAATGCTCTCGCCGCTCTTTTCATTCTGTCAATATCGAGATGGTACTTGTGGTGCCATGCGAATCTTGACATATAAACGTCCGGAAACTCGTTATTGTCTATAACATATCGATAGCATTTTGATGTCGCGGAGGAATTGGCATGAAATCCGTCGTCTGCTGTTTCGGCGCCGGTGCATACTATATCATCCGGCAGCGCGGTGTTGAGCGCGTACGGTATGCGGTCGGGAGGAATAGTGGAGCTTGTCTGAAAGCTCGCGACATATTTCATTGCATGGACTCCCGAATCAGTCCTTCCGCAGCCTATAGGCGTCACATCTTCTTTTGTGATCTTTCTCAGCGCGTCACGGAGCGCGCCCTGAACGGTCGGAAGTCCCGGCTGGATCTGCCATCCGCGGTATTCCGTTCCGTCAAACTGTAAATATAACTTAATATTCATCCTATTATATCCTTAATATTATATCATTACTTTTATCAAATTTCAATGGTAAAATTCAAATATTAACAAAAATCCGCATATTATTATCAAAACTCCGGCGAACAAAAGATCATTTGCGCCAATATGCGTTTTTTTTCTCGAGCTGCGCGTTCCTCTGCCGTAGCAGCGCGAGTCCATGGCGAGCGACAATTCGTCCGCTTTCCGGAACACGCTCAAAAACAGCGGTATCGTCACAGGGATAACAGAACGCAGCCTTGATAACAGCTTTCCGCTGCTAAGATCAGCGCCGCGCGCGCGCTGCGCTTTCATTATGCGCTCCGCCTCATCTGCAAAAAGCGGTATGAACCGCAGCGTCACCGACATTATCATCGCGATATCGTCCACGGGTATCTTTATCATTTTTAGGGGACGCATAAGACGCGCGAGGGCGTCTGTGAGATCTATGGGCGATGTTGTCAGCGTCAGAATAGACGCGCCTGTAACGAACAGGATAAATCTTGACGCCGTGAGCAGAGCAAAACTCACTCCCTCAACTGTAATGCTGAGCGCGTGCCACTGCCATATAATATTTCCCTTAACAGTAAAAATATTAAAAATTATTGTAAAAAGTATCAGCCACCGCAGCGGTTTCAGTCCTTTTATAACATATCTTATCGGCAGACGCGCGGCAGCTGCCGCGGAAAGCACCGCCGCCGCGAGAACAGCTATAGCTATCATAGTCGAGCATGAAAGCGATGCTATAGAAAAAAGCAGCGTGCATATTATCTTTGTGCGCCCATCAAGCTTGTGCAGGAAAGAGTTGGTGTCGACATATCTGCCGACAGTTATATCCTTGAGCATTATATTCTCCTTTAGAAATTATTTTTTGATAGAACTTTTTTTGATAGAATTTTTTTTTGATAGAACTTATTTTCCGATAAAACTTATTTTATCAGAATTATTTTAACAGCCGCATAATATTTCTGTACGCGTCAGAAACGGACAGCGGCGTTCCTATATCTATGCCTCTTTCGCAAAGCGCGATAGAAAGCTTCATCATCTCCGGTATATCAAGACCGCATGAAATAAGCTGTTCCTTATTTGAAAAAACCTCGTCAGGCGCGCCCTGCATGATAAGCTCTCCGCTGTCAAGAACGAGGATATTATCTGCAAATTCCGCCGCGTCCTCCATTGAATGGGTGACAAAGACAACAGTCATATTCTTGTTTTCTTCTATAAGCTCTGATATTACGGAGAACACGAGCTGTCTTCCCGATGGATCAAGTCCGGCTGCCGGCTCATCAAGCAGCAGAATATCTCTTTTCATTGCGAGTATGCCGGCTATTGCTGCGAGCCGTTTCTGACCGCCCGAAAGAGTGAATGGCGAGTATTTCATCATATCGCTGTCTATACGCATTTTAGTTGCGGCATATTTTACGCGCTCATCAGCCTCCGCTTTGCTTGATCCGCTGTTTAGCGGACCGAAAGCTATATCGTCATATACCGTTTCGGCGAACAGCTGATACTCCGGGTATTGAAACACGAGTCCGGCTGTCTTAGGCGACATCTCTTTTCCGTCTGCGGTTATAGCGCCGCAGTCGGGTTTTATTAGTCCGGCGAGCAGCTCCATAAGCGTTGATTTTCCGCTGCCGGTATGACCTATAATGGCTGTTACGGCGCCGGACGGGATAGAGGCGGTTATACTTTTAAGCGCATGCACGCTCCCGGCAGGCGTGCTGTATTTGTATGATACGTTCTTTATTTCTATCATTTTGTATCGCCTTTCATCAGCTTATATATAATATCGGCGCAGCCATCAGCGTCAAGAGCTGTGCGCTGTATCGGTAAGCCGCTTTTTTTCAGCATTTGGCAAAGCTTTGCGCATGGCGGCAGGCAAAGACCGCTTTCCTCTGTCATTTCCGGATCGGAAAATATTTCAGCAGGCGGTGCGTCAGCCGTTATTCTGCCGCCGTCCATGATCATTATCCTGTCAGAGAGCGCCGCCTCCTCCATATAGTGCGTTATCCAGATCACGGACATATTAAGCTCTGATTTTAGACGTCTCGCGCAGCTTATGACTTTTTTTCGCGAAATGGGATCAAGCATGGACGTGCTTTCGTCAAACACGATATACCGCGGCTTCATCGCGAGTATGCCGGCTATTGCCGCAAGCTGCTTTTGACCGCCTGAAAGCTCGTTTATCGGTCTGCGCCGCAAATGATATATCCCAGTTTCCTTTAGGGCAAACTCCGTCCTCTGCGCGATTTCCTCCGCGTCAAGACCGAGATTTTCAGGCCCGAACGCCGTATCGTCCTCAACTATAGCCGCTGCCGCCTGTGATTCCGGATTCTGAAACACTATCCCGACTTTTTCGCGTATATCAAAAATACGCTCCTCGTCTGATGTCGGTATCCCGTCAACTGTGACGCTGCCCTCTTTCGGAATCATAAGACCGTTCAAATGCTTTGCGAGAGTTGATTTGCCCGAACCGTTTCTGCCGAGTATAGCTGTGAATGTGCCGCGTTCTATGCGCATATTTATATCATTTAAGATCGTTCTGCCGCCGATGCGGCTGTAAAGGCCTTTTACTTCTATCATGTTCCGACTCCGTCTGTTGTTTTTTGCAATTATACCATAAAAAAAACATAATTGCAACAGTCGTACATATAAACTGTCATATTTTCGGAAAAGTGCTTGAATTTTTGAGATAAAAAGAGTATAATAAAGAGGCTGTTGCAAAACTCAACGAGCTTGCAGCAGCCTCTTGGGGCTTTAGCAAAATAGTGCAGAACGGACGAAACGAAATGGCGCAGCCATTATCCCGAAGGCGTACGTTGGTACGTCGAGTGGTGAGTTTCGTTCGTAACATAAAGCGATATAGATGCAGAAATTTGCATTTATGAAAATTTCTGCTTTAACTATTAACAGCAGTGATCCACAAAAAGCCTTATATGCTTTGTCCGTTTCGCTTTATGTGGCCTGTGCATTTTGCTACAGTCCCATTTGAAAGGGAAGTTTATATTGGTATTAGCTGTGTACAATAAATTTTGTAAATAAGCCGCCGGCGAAAAATATCGCTGCCGCGGCAAGAACGGCTGTGCCGATAAGACCGGAAGCAGTCCCGAACGATATTAAAAAAAGTATTATCGATAAAATAAAATAAGTACAAGATTCCATAATATCCCTCCTTGCCGTAATGCGGCGTGATATGATTTTAAAAATCCAAACATATGTTCGCTTTTTCTTAATTTGAATTATACCACACTTTTTTGGAAAATGCAAGCCTTATTTTTTTATTGCACCATATATGGGATATAAAGAGCGAAAAGCGCTCCCTTATGCGTTTTTTCTGCATCGGGATCGGCGGGATCTTTGCTGTTATAATGAAAGGATGATAGAGAAAATGATGACGATACTTTATGAGGTTCAC
>CALXSW010000034.1 GCA_944391255.1 uncultured Clostridia bacterium
TTCCTTCTAAAACTTCCATCAAGCTTAATTTTTTCATGTAACATCACCTCAAATAGATTATATCATATTTAAAGCGATATGTATTTTAAATTTTGTTTACAATTTGTTTACTCATTCAAAAACCCTGGACAAAAAAGGACCGTCCCCGTCTGTCATTTTCTGCATAAATAAATTGTATCAGCTATATCAAATACAAATATAAACTGTAAAACTTTATGTAGCTTATTATTTGCCACCCTGTTTCTATGGATATATATGACCGAATGTATAGACGTTGACATCATTACGCAAAACGTCCACGCGATCCCCAGCGGAAGAACAATAAAAAATATCATTATCATAGGATTGAACATTGTCACTATAAAGCATATACACCACATCAAAAAATTCAATATAAAAAACGGTATTTGTACAAGCTTAAAATTCCTTATTATTTTTATATCTACATTTTCGCCGCGGCGATATCCCATTACAGCCTTTATAATATTTATCACCCATAATACAAGCGCGGCCGTCAGCGACACAAGAGCGGCGCAGCCGGTTACAGGCGCTATCATATCTGTAAAATCACTTGAGTTCTGAAGAAGATATGCAGAAGCAAATAATAAAAACAGATATATAAAAACTGTAAAATATGTAAGCGTATTCTTCATTATCATCCCTCTTTCCGTAAGTAAAAAACGGTCTTTTTAACTTTTCTGAAAAGCCGCCAAAAAGACCGTATCCTATCGATTATTTATATTCAGTGAAATTCTATCTGGCTGTGACCGGCATAGATAAGTCCGTTTGACGCGTCCATCGTTATAGATGTTCCGTCTTTCAATATCTTTGTCGCGCCTGCCGCTCCTATGATTATAGGTATATCAAGAGCCATTGAGAGTATATTCAGATCTTCGACATGATCTGACGCCTCTATTATTATTCCGCGCGCGTTTTTGAGCATCGGTATCATCTTGTTGTCAAGTCTTTCAAGCACAGCAATCTCGCCGTCCTTAAAGTTCTTTGCCATATCCATAACAGATCTGCATATTGCGACCGACGCTGTAGAATGGAGATCTGAAAGTCCCTCGCCCTTTACAAGTATATGACCTACGAGATGTACTTTCATCATGTTCGTAGTTCCGGCTACGCCCATAGGCATTCCGCCCGTTATAACGACAAGATCACCTTTCTTCACAAGTCCAAGCTTTTCGGCATGGTCTACAGATGTGTCAAACAGCTCATCAGAGTTTGCCGCGACTTCGCTCGATATCGGGATCACGCCCCATGACATATTGAGCTGTCTTCTCGCTCTCTCGCTCAATGTAGGAGCTATTATAGGACATGCCGGACGGAATGACGATATCTGTCTTGCAGTTCCGCCTGAATATGTCAGCGCTATTATAGCAGCCGCGCCGAGGTCATGAGCCGTTGTACATGTCGCGTGAGAGATCGCGCTCGGCACGTCAAGACCGCCCTCTGAATCGAACATCTTCAATTTCTTTTTATAGTCAATATCATTTTCAGTTCTTTCAGCGATAGATGCCATCGTCTTTACCGCTTCTATCGGGTACTTGCCCATCGCTGTTTCACCTGAAAGCATTATAGCTGACGTTCCGTCATAAATAGCGTTGGCAACGTCGCTTATCTCCGCTCTTGTAGGACGCGGATTTCTTATCATTGAATCAAGCATCTGAGTAGCCGTTATAACTCTCTTGCATGCGCGGTATGTCTTCTTTATAAGCGTTTTCTGTATAACAGGAAGATCCTGCATATCTATCTCAACGCCCATATCGCCTCTCGCTACCATTATGCCATCGGCAACGTTAAGTATAGAATCTATGTTTTTAACGCCCTGCGCGTTTTCTATCTTTGCGAGAATGGCTATATCTCTGCCGCCGTTATGCTCAAGTATCTGTCTTATTTCAAGCACGTCCTCCGCCGTTCTTACGAATGACGCCGCTATAAAGTCAAACCCCTGCTCTATTCCGAACAGTATATCGCTCTTGTCCTTCTCGCTCATATACGGCATTGAAAGCTCTACGTTAGGAACGTTTACTCCCTTTGAATTAGATACCTCCCCGCCGTTGTTTACTATACAAACTATCCTGTTGCTCTTTATAGACGCGACCTGAAGCTCAATAAGACCGTCATCGATAAGTATTCTTGAACCGATATTGACATCGTTCGGGAGGTTCTTATACGTTATCGAAACCATCTGGTCATCGCCCTCTACATCGTCTGTGCAGAGAGTGAATGTCTGTCCTTCTTTAAGCATGACCTTCCCGTCTTTGAACGACTTAAGGCGTATCTCCGGTCCCTTTGTGTCAAGAAGTATGGCTACAGGGATATCAAGCTCTTCGCGCACCTTCTTTATCCTATCCACCATCTCCTTTGCCGCCTCATGCGTGCCGTGCGAAAAGTTTATTCGCGCAACGTCCATTCCTGCAAGCATCAGGTTTCGGAGCATCTCCTCATTATTTGTAGCCGGGCCGATCGTACATACAATTTTGGTTTTTCTCATAGATCCACATCTCCTTTTTTGGGTTTCTAAAAAAATGGGGCATTGTTTTTTTTAGCAATACCCCTTGTTTTATAATATTAAACTGACAGCTTATGCGCAAGCTCAATAAGATCTTCCGGAATAGTCTTTGTCATTTCAAGACCTTCATTTATATCCACATCTGTTATTCTGCCGTCACGCATACAAACGATCCTGTTCATCTTGCCTTCAAGAAGAAGATCTACGCACTTAGCGCCCATCTGGCTCGCGATAACTCTGTCGCGTACAGTAGGCGTACCGCCTCTCTGAACATGGCCGAGAATAGTCGCTCTCGTTTCAATACCTGTCTTTGCCTCTATCTCCTTTGCCATTTCAAGAGTTCCGCCTATTCCCTCTGCTACGATTATGATAGCGTGCTTCTTTCCTCTTGACTTTGCCTCAAAAATAGGGCGCAGAATATCATCGTCAAAATCAAATTCCTTTTCAGGTATCAAAATGATCTCAGCACCGCAAGCTATACCTGCCTCAAGCGCGATATAGCCGGCTGCTCTACCCATTACCTCTATTACAGAACATCTCTCATGGCTTGACGCGGTATCTCTTATCTTATCGACCGCATCCTTAACCGTGTTAAGACATGTATCATATCCAACTGTATACTCTGAACAGCTTATATCATTATCAATAGTTCCCGGCATTGCCACTGTAGGCAGACCTGAATTTGAAAGGTCTCTCGCGCCTCTGAATGAACCGTCTCCGCCAATAACTACAAGACCGTCAAGGCCGAACACCTTCGCAATATTAACGGCGCGCGCAACGCCTGCCGGTTCCCTGAACTCAAGACACCTCGCTGTCATAAGACAAGTACCGCCGCGCTGAAGAGTTTCCGATACAGAACGAGGCGACATCTCTTCCATCTCACCATTTATAAGACCGTTGTAGCCGCGCTTTATACCTACTACCTTCAAA
Organism: uncultured Clostridia bacterium; assembly: GCA_944391255.1. Lineage (GTDB taxonomy): Bacteria > Bacillota > Clostridia > UBA1381 > UBA1381 > Ornithomonoglobus. Next base: position 3,452 of record CALXSW010000034.1, read on the forward strand.
CCGTAATACGATCCCGTTCTTACAACCGCTCTTATTGCGGCATTCATGCCCGGAGCATCGCCGCCGCTTGTAAGAACGCCTATTGTTCTGATTTTTCTGTTTTCCATTTTACAAGCCTCCCACGCTTATGATTTAGTTAGTGATCTCTCAAATCTCCATGTCAAAAATTATGTCCTGAGCAGCTTCAAGCTCAGTCTGAGGAACAAGTATCTCATATGATCCGCCGCTGCTGAAATCATCCTCACCGGATGTCTTAAGCATAGTCATTATAGATCGGCTGTTGAGCTCTTCAATTATCTGATCAACTCTGTTCT
>CALXSW010000035.1 GCA_944391255.1 uncultured Clostridia bacterium
GAGGACGGAAAAGATGTTTTGCTTGAGATAGAGCCGCAGGGCGCGCTGAATGTAAAAAAGCTTATGCCGGAGGCTGTTCTCATATTCGTTATACCGCCGTCTATGCAGGTGCTTAAAGAAAGACTTGTAACGCGCGGCAGAGAAACTGATGAGGAGATAATCGAGCGACTTAACGCCGCAAGATGGGAGCTTTCTCAGGCGGACAAATATGCCGTGAATATCGTTAACAACGATCTTGATGATTGTGTGGATGAGGTTATAGCGTACTTCAATAAGAAGCGCGAAGAAAAGAAAATGATAGAAAATTTAATTAAGGAAGAGGTATGATATTATGATGGTAAAACCTGGAATAACAGAACTTGACAGATGCGTGGACAGCAGATACACTCTTGTGTCTGTAGTTGCAAAAAGAGCGAGAATGATAGGCGCTGAAAGAAACGAGTCTGACGCTCCATATGATGAAACGCTTGAAAAGCCTGTAACTCAGGCTGTAAACGAGCTTTCACAGGGTGTTGTGGGATACGTGAGAAGCGAAGCGATACAGAAGGCGCGCGAGTACGAGGAGGAAAAAATGGAGGCTTTGTCACTGTTTAACGAGGCAAAGGCTAATTCTACAGAAGATGAAACAGCTCATGAGGAGATTTCAGAGACTGCAGAAACAGCAGTCGAGGCTGATGAACAGGTGAGTGACGATACTGAATTCTGATGTATGCTGAAATAATAGTTGATCAGCCATCGAGGGCAGTAGACAGGGTATTCGATTATATGATCCCGGAACCGCTTGACGGAATTGTGACTGTAGGCTCAAGAGTCATAGTTCCGTTTTCGGGCGGCAACGTCGAAAAAGAAGGTTTTGTGATGCGCATAAAAAATGAAACGCAGGCAAAACGAGGGATCAAAAGCATAATAAAGCTGTCATCTGAGGATACGGCTTTTAAGCCGGACATGGTAGAGCTTATAGAATATATGCACAGCAGATATCTATGCACATATCTTGAGCTTATACACATGATAATACCGTCAGGCACGGCGGTAAAAACGATCCCATGGATAACGCTTAAAAATAAAGAAAATATAAAACGTCACAGTGACACGGTAGATAGAGTGATCACACTTCTTGAAGAGAATGGCGGAGGTATGGAGCTTATATCGCTGCAGTCATATTTTGAAAAGGATATAAGCTCTGTAATAAAAACGCTTGAAAAAAACGGAGTCACAGAACGTGAATTTGGTTATAAAAATAATGTAAAAGCAAAAACTATAAGATGTATAAGATTGTGTGTTGATGACGATAAAGCGGAACAGTTCATATCTGAAACACGCTCAAAAATACAGTCACGAATGACACGGATACTTATGCAAAATGAGTTTATAGCTGTTTCGGATCTTGTCAGATTTTCTATAGGGAATTACGGAGCTGTTTCCCAGCTGGTGCGATATGGTATAGCTCAATGCTTTGATCTCAGACTTGAGAGAAGTGTTTTTTCAAATAGCGGGCAGAAACGGACAAGTTTTTTCAGTCCAACTCCCGAACAGGAAAAAGCGATAAATATTTTAAATTCGGCAATAGAAAAAAATGAAAACCGGTGCTTTTTACTGCACGGTGTTACAGGAAGCGGAAAAACGGAAGTTTTTCTTAACGCGATAAGATCTGTACTCGAAGCCGGTAAAACGGCGCTCATGCTTGTGCCGGAGATATCTTTGACACCGCAGATGGTCGAAAGATTTGCGCAGCGATTTGGGAACAGGATCGCGATACTTCACAGCGGCCTGTCTCTCGGCGAGCGCTATGATGAATGGACAAGAATAAAAAACGGATATGCGGATATAGTTATAGGCGCGCGCAGCGCTCTATTTGCTCCGCTTGATAATATAGGCGTGATAATAATAGATGAAGAGCATTCGGACACATATAAATCAGAAATGAACCCCAAATATCACGCCCGAGAAACGGCTCTTTACCGCGCAAAACTGCATAATGCCATAACGATTTTAGCGTCGGCTACTCCGTCAATAGAGAGCTATACTAAAGCGCTTTCCGGAGAATACACGCTTATTGAGATGACAAAGAGATACAATAAGAATAAGATGCCTGACATAGAGATAGTCGATATGCGCGAGGAGCTGACAAACGGCAACACGTCAGTTTTTTCTAAAGCAATGTATGAAGCGGTTTATGACAATCTGCAAAAAGGGAATCAGACTATACTATTTATGAACAGAAGGGGTTATTCGACATTCGTATCATGCAGGAAATGCGGATTTGTTCCAATGTGTCCGAACTGTAATATTTCACTTACATATCACAGATACGACAATTCACTAAAATGTCATTACTGCGGTCATAAGCAGCCTAATTATACGGTGTGCCCCGCGTGCCGGAGCAAATACATAAGATATTTCGGCGGCGGAACTCAGAAAATAGAGGAAGAGGTAAAAAGACTTTTTCCGAACGCGTCTACGATACGGCTTGACGCCGATGTGACAGGAAGAAAGAATGCTCATAAAAAAATACTTGATAAATTTGAAAAAGAGCATATAGATATACTTATAGGCACACAAATGGTTGCGAAAGGTCTTGATTTCCCGGAAGTGACGCTTGTAGGCGTAATGACAGCCGACACTATGCTGCACAATAATGATTTCAGAAGCGCCGAGAGAACATTTGATACTCTTGAGCAGGTGGTCGGAAGAGCGGGCAGGGGTGAAACGGCCGGGCGCGCTGTAATTCAGACATACGATCCTGATAATTTTGCGATCGCGCTTGTGAAAACGCATAATTACAGAGATTTTTACCAAAAGACGCTCCGTGAGCGAAAGGTCATGTGGTATCCGCCATTCTGTGAAATGGTTTGTATCATGATAAGTGATACTAATGAAAATAAGACAAAAAGAGCCGCTATGGAATTTAAAACGGCTTTTGGCGATATAAATAAAATAGCTCAGAAAATAGCGATACTGGGGCCGATCCCCTCAGGTATATCGCGTATAAAAAATAAATACAGATGGCAGATACTTATAAAGTGCGATAATGCCGATCTCCTTAACGAAAGGCTTATAGCAGCTGAAAAACATATAAGATCAAACAAAGAATTTGAGAGTGTTGTTATATCTCTCGATAAAAATCCATCTGTCATATATTGAGGAGGAAAGGATATGGCAATACGTCAGATCAGAATGCGTGATGATGAGGCGCTTTACAAAAAATGCAAGACAGTTGTTAAATTTGATGAGAAGCTGGGCATATTGCTTGACGATATGTATGAAACGATGCAGAAAGCTGACGGCGTAGGACTTGCGGCGCCGCAGGTCGGTATTTTAAAGCGCGCTGTCGTTATAGATGTTGGCATGGGCAAGATAGAAATGATAAATCCTGAGATAATCGAAACGAGCGGCGAGCAGACAGGAAACGAAGGCTGCCTTAGTTTCCCCGGCCTTTACGGAGAGGTTACTCGCCCAAATTATGTTAAGGCGCAGGCTCAGGACAGAAACGGCAAAAAATTCATTATAGAGGGTGAGGAGCTTCTGGCGAGAGCGATATGCCATGAATGCGATCATCTTGACGGAGTATGCTTTACAAGCCACGTTACAAAATATCTGGATGAATAATAAGGTGATCATATGAAAATATTATTTATGGGAACTCCTGATTTTGCGGCTGTCGTGCTTGACAGACTTGCGAGATCGGAGCATGAGATTGTCGGCGCGGTTTCTCAGCCTGACAAACCTAAGGGACGAGGTCATAAGCTTGTTCCTACAGACGTGAAATTGAAGGCGCAAGAATACAATATTCCTGTATATCAGCCTGAAACGCTTAAGAATAACGCTATGCTGGGACTTTTGCAGGAGCTTGATCCGGAAATGATAGTTGTCGCGGCATATGGAAAAATACTGCCGGAATATGTGATAAATTATCCGAAATATGGCTGTTTCAATGTTCATCCGTCTTTGCTGCCAAAATACAGAGGAGCGGCTCCGATACAGTGGGCGGTTCTCAACGGAGATGAGAAGACGGGAATAGCCATAATGAAGATGGACAAAGGTCTTGACACAGGCGATATAGTTCTTATGGAAGAACGAGAGATAGGCGAATATGAAACATCGGGCGAGCTTTTTGACAGACTGGCTGTTGATAACAGCGAGCTTCTCATAAAGGCGATAGCTATGGTTGAAAACGGTACTGCTACCTATATAAAACAGGACGATTCAAAGCACACATACGCGCCTATGTATGATAAAAGTATATCGCCTATAGACTGGAACAGGACAAATGCTGAGATCTCAAAGCATATCTGCGGCTTAAACCCGTATCCGCTTGCGACGACAACGTACGAGGGTGTTACGCTCAAGGTGGCTGACGCGATAAAAACTGACGGTGAGGGCAAACCGGGCGAGATATTATCGCTTGATAAAGGGAAAGGGCTTAAAGTAGCCTGCGGAAAAGGAGCTTTGTATCTGAAAAATGTTCAGTTTGCCGGCTCAAAGAGAATGAATGTTGAAGATTATGCGCGCGGTCATGAATTAAAGATCGGCGTTATACTCGGCAAATAAAAGGGGAGATATTTATGTTGAATGTATTGGCGGCATCTGCTGATTACGGATATATGGGTTATGGCATGGGAAGTATGTATTATCTTATGTCACCGGGATATATTTTTGTAATAATAGGTCTTGTAATAACATTATTAGCTTCGGCGAATGTAAAGGCAACCTTTTCAAAGTATGATAAAGTGAGGTCTGCAAGGGGAATAACAGGCGCGGAGGCGGCAAGACGTATACTTGACGCAAACGGATTATACAAGATCAGGATAGAACGCGTTTCGGGAAAGCTTTCAGATCATTTCAGTCCGCGCGAAAATGTTATAAGACTGTCCGATTCAACATATAATTCTACATCTATAGCCGCTATAGGAGTTGCGGCTCATGAATGCGGTCATGCTGTTCAGCACCAAGTGGGATATGTGCCTATAAAGGTCAGAAACAGTCTTGTAACTCCTGTCAATATATGCAACACGCTTTCTCTGCCTGTTATAATAATAGGTCTTATATTGGGATATTCAAATCTTGCAATGGTAGGCGTTATACTTTTCAGCGCGGTTCTTTTGTTCCAGTTAGTCACACTCCCAACGGAAACGAACGCGAGCAAAAGAGCGATGCAGACGCTTGAAAGCATGATGATACTTGAGGGAAGCGAGCTTACGGGAGCGAGAAAGGTGCTTACTGCGGCTGCCATGACTTATTTTGCATCAGCGGCTTCAACAGCGCTCCAGCTTTTAAGATTGTATCTTATTGTAGCGGGCAATAACAGACGAAGAGATTAAGGAGAGTAGAGATATCTTGAATGTCAGAGAAACAGCTTTAAAAACACTCTATGAGATATTTTATAATGGAGCATACTCAAATCTTGCTCTTAAAGAGGCTATGAAAAATAATGCGGCTATGTCACCTCAGGATAAAAGGCTTTTGACTAATCTTGTATACGGAGTTGTGTCGCGCAGCTTTACGCTTGAATATATCATAAGTCAGTATTCAAGAGTTAAGCCTAAGAAAATCGCCAAATATGTAATGATAATACTTAAGCTCGGAATATATCAGCTTGTTTATACTGATAAGATCCCGCAGAGCGCGGCTGTCAATGAAAGCGTAAAGCTTGCTAAGAAATTTGGGAGAAACGGCAGCGACAAATTTGTAAACGGCGTTCTGCGCTCATTTTGCCGTGATAATTGCGAGATAGAATATCCAAAGGATAAAAAAGAATATCTTGCGGTCAGATATTCCTACAGCGATGAGATGACAGAACTTTTTATAAAGCATTTCGGATATGAAAACGCTGAAAAGCTTATGAGCTCGCTGAACTCGCCTCCGCCGCTTATGATAAGGGTAAATATTCTTAAAACTAATATTGAAGATCTTGAAAAGGAGTTTGAACGATCAGGCATAAAATATGAGCGTGTCGCTCCTACAATGCTAAGCGTTCATGGTCTTGATGTGGGAGCATCGGAGCTTTATAAGAATGGCTCGTTCAGCGTTCAGGATTTTGGAGCGTACAGCGCTTCTCTATCACTCGAGCCTAAAAGCGGTGAAACGATAATTGATATGTGCGCAGCTCCTGGCGGAAAATCTACGCATATAGCGGAGCTTATGGGCGATAAGGGTAAGATCATAGCCTTTGATATACATGATCATAAGATAAAGCTTATTGAGAGCGCGGCAGAAAGATTGGGAATCAGCTCGATAAAGGCGGTTTTGCATGATTCTACAGCAGTCATTGAGGAGCTGCGCGGGTGCGCTGACAGAGTGCTTTGCGATGTGCCATGCTCCGGCTGGGGAATAATCCGCCGAAAGCCGGATATAAAGCTGTCAAAAAATGATGTGTCGGCTCTTCCGGAGCTTCAGCTTGAAATACTGAGAAACGGAGCTCAATATCTCAAAGACGGCGGAACTCTTGTGTATTCGACATGCACCATTGATCCTGATGAGAACGATGGAGTTATATCGCAGTTTTTGAATGAAAATAATAATTTTGAAAAGGTATATGAAAAGACATATTATCCGTACATAGATAATTCTGACGGATTTTATATATGCAAATTAAAAAAGATATGATAGATTTAAAGGATTTTAGCTATAAGGAACTTGAAGATTTTCTCGTTGATATGGGCGAGAAAAAATTCCGCGCAGCACAGATATTCAAATGGCTGCATTTGGGAGTAACAGATTACGATGAGATGACAGATCTCTCAAAAGCGCTGCGTGAAAAACTCAGACAGATAAGCTATGTTTCTGTTTTAGAAATAGAACAGAAATTTGTTTCAAAGCTTGACGGAACGGTCAAATATCTGTTCAGACTTCCTGATGGGAACTGTATTGAAAGCGTAGTGATGAGGTATCACCATGGACTTACTATATGTATTTCATCACAGATCGGATGCAGAATGGGATGCCGTTTCTGCGCGTCAACTATAGGCGGCTTATACCGCTCGCTGACAGCCGGCGAGATACTTAATCAGGTGATATTCGCTGAAAAGGATATGGGTGAAAGAATATCAAACATAGTTCTTATGGGTATAGGCGAGCCTCTTGACAATTATGACAATGTTTTGAAATTTATTCATAATGTCAACAATGAAAAAGGAAAAAACATAGGCTTAAGACATATCACACTTTCAACATGCGGAGTTGTGCCGGGGATATATAAGCTTGCAGATGAAAATCTGCCGATTACTCTTACTATCTCACTGCACGCGCCTAATGATACGATACGTGACAGTATTATGCCTGTAAATCATAAATATAAGATCGCTGAGCTTATAGAGGCATGTAAATATTATACTGATAAGACAAACAGACGTCTTAGCTTTGAATATTCGCTCATTCACGGAGTGAACGACAGTATAAAAAATGCCGATGAGCTGGCAAGATTAGTGAAACCTTTGAGAGCCCATGTAAACCTTATTCCAGTTAATAAGGTTGAAGAACGCGACTTCAAAAAGGGATCGAGAGAAGAGATAAACGCTTTTCTTGAAAGACTTACGGAGCGCGGCGTAAACGCGACAATAAGACGTGAGCTGGGTTCTGATATTTCCGCTTCATGCGGACAGCTTAGAAAGAAGGCAAGGGAAATAACCGAAGAATAACAAAAAGGAGTGTAGTCATGAAATTCGGCACGATGACCGATGTAGGCAGAATTCGCAAGATCAATGAAGATACATATAAAGTGTTCGCCGGCGATTATTTTTCATATGGAATAGTAGCGGACGGTATGGGCGGACATCTTGCGGGTGAAGTTGCAAGCGAGATGTCGGTAAATAAGATCTCAGAATACATCAATGAGCATATGAGTGTGGAGCTTGACAAGTTTCAGGTAAAGGAGGTACTGCGCCGCGCTTTTCTATATGCAAACAAGGAGATTTATGAATATTCCTGCAATACGGAAAGCGTTATGGGTATGGGTACGACATCAACGCTGTGTATGATATATGACGGTAATATCATATACGCGCATGTTGGAGATTCGAGAGCGTATACGTTGGGCAGTTCACCTGAACAGATAACGAGAGATCATTCATTTGTACAGGAGCTTGTAAAGCTCGGTCAGATAACTCCGGAAGAGGCAAAGCACCACCCGCGCAGAAATTATATAACGCGGGCTATGGGTGTTGAAAGCGAAGTTAAGGTAGATACGGGAATAAAGCCGTATAATGGGGAAAGGATACTGCTTTGCTCTGACGGATTGTTCAATGATCTTGAGGATTCAGAGCTGTTTGAAACAGCTAAAAATGGTGATCTTCAGGATTGTGCTGAAAGATTGGTGAAACTTGCAAATGAAAAAGGCGGAAGTGACAATATAACCGCGGTGTTGATGGAAGGGAGCAATGACTGATGTTGGATTCTGAGAATATAGTTGGAAGATTGCTTAATGATCGTTATGATGTGCTTAATAAGATCGGCACAGGCGGTATGGCAACAGTATATAAGGCACACGATAAAGTGCTTGACAGAAACGTGGCTATAAAAGTGCTGCGCGATAATCTGGAGGACCAGAAGGAAATAGTATCAAACTTTATAAAAGAGGCGCGATCATCAGCCAGTCTTGTTCATCCTAATATAGTTTCTGTATATGATGTATGCGAATTCGAAGGCATAAATTACATGGTTATGGAACTGGTTGACGGCGCGACTTTAAAGCAGTATATAAAGAGCAAGCAGCGTCTGCCATGGCAGGAAGCGTGTGACTATGCTATTCAGATAGGTCAGGGTATACAGGCAGCACATGAGAAAAATATAATTCACAGAGATATTAAGCCGCAGAATATAATAATGGCTCCCGGCGGTGTGCTTAAAGTAACTGACTTTGGCATAGCAAAAGCAATGGAAAGCGATAAGACTATAGCAGGCGGCACAGCTCTTGGCAGCGTCCATTATATTTCACCTGAGCAGGCGCGCGGCGGCTTTACCGATGGAAGAGCTGATATATATTCACTTGGAGTCGTTCTTTATGAAATGCTTGCGGGCCGCGTGCCGTTTGACGGTGATTCACCGGTATCTGTGGCGCTTATGCATATAGAAAAAGATCCTGTGAATGTCAAGTGTGTAAACATGGATGTTCCGTCTGATCTGGCATATGTGACAATGAAGGCAATGTCAAGAGATGTAAATAAAAGATATCAGATAATGCAGGAATTTCTTGACGATCTGAGAGCAGTTCTCGCAGATGAGCCGCTCCCATCAAAGGAAAAGGATCGTCAGGAAACTGTCGAAGAACACGACGACTTTATAATTGAGAAGCCAGAGGAAGATGAAATAACAAAGGCTGATCCACGCAGGAGCCAGAAGCAGAGCTCGAGGAAAAATAACAAGGAAAAATCTGAAAAGAAGAAAAAAGCTGAGAAGAGGAAAAAAGCGAACAGGAATGCGGCGATAATGGCATTATCGACTATACTTGTATTTGTGCTTGTAATTGTGGGGATTTTTGTTTTTAAATTTAACCCATTTGCAAAGCACGTTCCGGATCTGTCATATAGATCGATCGAGGACGCTATAGCAACAGCTCAGGCAAGTGGATACAAGGTATCAAACGCGTATGAGTTTACTTTATCCGATACAGTCGCGGACGGAAATGTAGCAGGTCAGATACCGGCGGCAGGAGTAGCCGCTTCAAAATCTGAGCCTATAACTCTTATAATATCTGTTGGCACATCAGGCGGCGGAATAGAAGTACCGAATGTTTCACTGCTGCCTGTAGATGATGCGGCAGAACAGCTTGAAAATGAAACTCTTGAATATAAGATAGTTTCGGAATTCAGCAGCGATGTAGAGTATGGTGCAGTTATACGCCAGACTCCGTTTGCAGGTACGCATGTTAATTCAGGTGATATAGTTACAATACATGTGAGCATAGGTCCGGGACAAAATGTGGAAACAGGTGAAACAGCTGAAATACCAAGCGTTCTCGGATTGTACAGAGATAATGCGGAAAGTGAGCTTAGCATGAGAAATCTCGGCTTGGGAACTGTCACTAAAAAGGCGTCTGACGAGCCGGAGGGTACAATAATAATGCAGAGTCCGGGCGCGGGATCAGTTGTAAACGCTGGTGATACGGTATCGGTCGTAATTTCAAGCGGAAGCCTTGCTACAACGCTTAGCAGCTCATATGTGCCGCCTGAAAGAACAGATGAAGATGATATTGATAATGATGTGCTCACACCTCCCGATCCCGATAATGCAGATGAGGCTGAAAATACTGATGAAGAATCATCTACAGATATGACAAGACGTGATATGCCTGGAAACACAGATAGCGCAGAGCAAAGCGACAATGCCGAAGAAAGCTCTGATGATGGAACATCCTCAGAAGAAAGCGGTTCGTCAACTCAGCTTTACACCGTAAAGATACCTGATGCGGCTGGTGATGTTGTATCGGTAGAAATATATGCAAACGGAGAGCTTGTACACAGCGGTGAGCATAGAAAAACTGAGGGATCGGTGGCTGTTCAAATATCGGGCAGCGGAACTGTGAATGTTGAGGCATATATAGACGGCTCAAAAGTCAGCGAGAAAAAAATAACATTTTAAGGTAATTGAATATGACAGGAACAATATACAAAGGTATTGGCGGGTTTTATTATGTAAATACTGAGTATGACGGTATATTCGAGTGTAAGGCGCGAGGAAAGTTCAGAAAAGATCACATAATACCTATGATCGGCGATAAAGTCGAGATAGAGGTAAAAAACGGAAAAGGATCTATTACAGAGATATATGAGCGTCATACTAAGCTTATACGTCCGGCTGTTGCAAACATTGACATTGTAGTCGTTGTAGCTGCCGCGGCAAGCCCGGATCCTAATACAAATCTTATAGACAAAATGCTTGTGAATGCTGAAATAAACGGTATTGAGCCTATTGTCTGCATAAATAAATCTGATCTTGCGGACAGCAGCACTCTTGTTGAGCTGTACAGAAAAGCGGGATACAAGGCTATTTCTGTTTCAGCAGAGGAAAAGCATGGGCTTGACGAGCTTATGGAGCTTATAAAGGGAAAGACTGCCGCATTTGCAGGGGTGAGCGGCGTAGGAAAGTCGAGTATACTGACTCATATCATAGGCAGCAAGCTTGAAACGGGAAATATATCCGAAAAGATCAGCCGCGGAAAACACACAACGCGCCATGTTGAGCTTTTTCCGGTCGAAGGCGGAGGCTATGTTCTTGACACTCCGGGATTTTCCTCGGTTGAAGCTGAAGATGTTGATTTACATGAGCTTGAAATGTGTTTTCCGGAGTTCCGCAATGAAACAGGAAAATGCAGATTCAGAGGCTGCGCTCATATAAACGAGCCGGACTGCGCGGTAAAAGACGCAGTAGAATCAGGTAAAATAAGCAAATCAAGATATGACACATATGTTGAATTATATGAATTCGTGAAAGGGAGAAAACAGTGGAAATAGTTCTATCACCATCAATTTTATCAGCAGATTTTTATAATCTTGGCGAGCAGGTGCAAAAATGCGAATCGGCAGGCGCAAAATACATTCATATAGATGTTATGGATGGCGTGTTCGTGCCTAATATAAGTTTCGCATTCCCGATTATTGAATCTCTGCGTACAAGAACAAACATAGTATTTGATGTGCATCTTATGATCACGAAGCCTGAGCGGTATATTGAGCGGTTTGCTGAAGCGGGAGCTGATATCATAACATTTCATGCGGAGGCGGCAGATAACATTGCAGAATGTATATCTCTTATACGCTCATTAGGTAAGCGTGTTGGTATAGCTATAAATCCGCATACAGCTGTAGAAACAATACTGCCGTATATAGATGATCTGGATATGGTTTTGTGTATGACTGTTGAAGCGGGATACGGCGGACAGAAATATATGAGTCTTGTAGACGAAAAGATAAGTTTTATACGCGATCGTTTCCCTGATATAGATATACAGGTAGACGGCGGAGTGAGCGAGTCAAATGTCGAAGAACCTATAAGAGCGGGAGCGAACATCATAGTTGCAGGCTCGGCTGTTTTTAAAGATGATATAGAAACTAATGTCAAAGATATTCTTAAAAAAATGAATGAAGTAAAGGAGAGCATGTGATATGCGTGCTGTCATAATAGGAAACGGCGATATAAAAAATTACGCGTATATAAAGAGCAAGCTCAATGCAGAAGATTTTATTATCTGCGCTGACGGAGGTATACGCCACGCAAAAAAAATGGGACTAAAAATAAATATCGCTATAGGAGATTTTGACTCATATGAGCTTGATGATGAGCTGAACAGTATTGTATATCCTGTACGAAAGGATTTTATCGATGGAGAACTTGCTATTGATTACGCTATAGAGCATGGATATGACGAGATAATGATGATCGGTATGACCGGCACACGGCTTGATCATACGCTTACGAACATTTCTCTTCTTACAAAACATGATAATGCTTATCTCATAGATGACAACAACGAAATATACATATTGAGAAACAGGCTTGTTTTTAATGGCAGAAAAGGTAAGACGCTTTCTGTTATACCTTTATTTGGCTCTGTCAGCGGACTAAATTCCAAGGGACTTGATTATCCGCTAAACGATACAGGACTTGAATTTGGAACAGGTTTAGGAAACAGCAATGTTATAATAAATGATCATGCGGAAATAACAATAGGCAAAGGGATCGCCGTTGTGATCATAAATAACGGTGATTGAGAGGAAAGAAAATGATTTATCTTGATAATGCCGCTACAACAAAGCCGTGCAAGGAAGCAGCGGAAGCGCTGCTTTCGTGTGTTGAGAATTTTGGAAATCCATCATCACTGCACGGTCTCGGACTTGAAGCGGAAAAGATCATAAATACGGCTAAAGAAAGAATAGCCAGAAAAATAGGCAATATCGATAAGCGACATATTATATTTACATCAGGAGGAACTGAGGCAAATAACCTTGCCGCTTTTGGTATTACAAGCGCAATGAAAAGATCAGGAAACAGGATCATAACATCTAAAATAGAGCATCCGTCTGTACTTGAAGCTTTTAAAAAGCTTGAGAAGGACGGATTTGATGTTATATACTGCGATGTAAATAAAGACGGCAGACTCGATATTGAAGCTTTTAGGAAAGCTATGACAGCTGATACTATTTTTGTAAGCATCATGCATGTCAATAATGAAACGGGTGTAATACAGCCAACAGAGGAAATATCTAAAATAATAAGAGCTGTGTCGGCAAAATGTGTATTCCATGTCGATTGTGTTCAGTCTTTCTGTAAGATACCCGTGACGCCGTCAAAGATAGGCGCTGATATGATAACTGTGAGCGCGCATAAAATACACGGCTTTAAAGGGTGCGGTGCGCTGTACACTGGCGGAAAAAGACTTATCCCGACGATATATGGCGGAGAGCAGCAGTCGGAGATACGTCCGGGGACGGAAAATATCGGCGGTATAGCCGCATTTGGTGCCGCGGCGGAAGCGTCAAAACCTGATAGAGAACTGATGATGTCAAAGCGTAAGCTAATGAAAGAAACGATTTTATCTATGTACAGTGACGCTGTATTTAACGGATCAGATGAATATAATTCCGGAAGTGTTTTAAACGTGTCATTTCCGGGCATAAAGGCGGAGATACTTCTTCACTCTCTTGAGCGCCATAAGATATATATATCTACAGGATCTGCATGCTCAAGTCATAAGCCGCAGCCAAGTCATGTCCTCACCGCAATGGGTGTAGGCGCGAGAGAAATAGCTGGTGCGGTGCGTATAAGCTTTTCTGAACGCACCTCTGAATCGGAAATAATCGAGGCAGCGAAAAAAATCGCATCGGAAGCAAATGAGATACGCAAATTTACACGACTTTAAATTTCTGTTGATGCTCATTCAGCAGCTGAAAGGATAAGATATAAAAATGAAAGAGATTATACTTTGTAAATATGGTGAGATCATTCTGAAAGGCGGAAACCGCCCTAAGTTTGAAAATATGCTTATAGCTAATATACGAAGCGCGCTAAAGAATGTTGCGGACTGTAAGATAACATTAAAGCAGGCGACGATATATATAGATAAGTTTGATGATGATAAGATAGACCTTATATGTGATAGACTTTCAAAGGTATTTGGCATTGTGTCGATCACTCGCGCGGCTGTCTGTGAAAAGAATATGGACAGCATAAAAGAAGTAGCAAAGGCTTATCTTGCAGATGATTTTTGCAAAGAATGCACCTTTAAAGTTGAGGCAAAGCGTTCTGATAAAAAATTCCCAATGACATCTATAGAGATAGCTATAGATCTTGGAGGTTATCTCAACGAGGAATTTGGAAATATAGAATGTGATGTTCATGATCCTGATATTGTTGTAAGATGCGAGGTTCGCGAGAACGCGGCGTATGTATATAACAACAGCAAGAAGATAAAAGGACAGGGCGGAATGCCTATAGGCACAGGCTCAAAAGCAGCGTTGCTCCTGTCGGGCGGAATAGATTCGCCTGTAGCGGGACATATGATCGCAAAACGCGGTGTAACGATAGATGCGATAAACTTCTTTTCTTTCCCTTATACTTCTGACAGAGCAAAGGAAAAGGTCATATCTCTTGCAAAGATAATCGCTCAGTATACAGGATCTATCAGAATGTTTATCGTTCCGTTTACAGAGATACAGCTTGAGATACGAGATAAATGTCCAGAAGAGCATATGACGCTTATAATGAGGCGGTTTATGATGAGAATAAGCGAGAAGATAGCGCGCCATAATGGAGCGAAAGCCCTTGTTACAGGTGAGAGTGTGGCTCAGGTGGCGAGCCAGACACTTTCAGCTCTTGACGTTACAAACGCCGTAGTGGATATGCCTATATTGCAGCCTCTTATCGGAATGGATAAAATAGAGGTAATAAACAGAGCTGTAGAGATAGGAACGTATGACACGTCGATCTTGCCGTACGAGGATTGCTGTACAGTATTTACGCCAAAGCATCCTACAATAAATCCAAAGCGAAGCAATATTGAAAAAAGCGAGAGCAGACTCGACGTGGAAGATCTTGAAGCAAGAGCGCTTGCAGGCGTTGAAATGCTCGAGATATATCCTGACTAATATGATCTTTAATTGCGAAATGGAGGCATAAACATATTATGACAAAAGCAGAAATATTCAAGAAAAGCATAAATGGCAAAAAAATAACTGTTATAGGCATAGGCATATCTAATATGCCGCTCATAACAATGCTTGTTGAGTGCGGAGCGATCGTTACGGCTTGTGACGCGCACGATGAAGAATGGCTTGGCGATAACTACAGAAAATGCGCGGAGCTTGGAGTTAATATGCATCTCGGAGAGGATTATCTCGATCATCTCACAGATGAAATAATATTTAAAACTCCCGGCATGAGATATGATAAGCCTCAGCTCCTTAAGGCTGTAGAAAACGGAGCTAAGCTGACATCTGAAATGGAAATGTTCTTCGAGCTGTGTCCAGCGCATATAATAGCTGTTACAGGTTCTGACGGAAAGACTACTACAACATCGCTCATAAACGAGATGATGACAAGAGCCGGATATAAAACATGGCTCGGAGGAAATATAGGAAGACCACTTCTCTCACAGGTAGGCGATATGACAGAAGATGATTATGCTATACTTGAGCTTTCATCATTCCAGCTGCATACAATGAAGTATTCGCCAGAAATAGCTGTAATAACTAATCTCAGTCCTAACCATCTTGACTGGCATACAGATTATCAGGAGTATATAGACGCAAAGACAAACATATTTATGCATATGAATGAAGGAGCAAAGCTCATATTGAACGCTGACAACGAAGACAGTGCAAGCCTTGCTGTGCCGGTAGAGATAAATGTGAATTACTTCTCGAGAAATCAGAAGGCTGAAATATATCTTGATGGCGATATAATAAAATATGGCGATGAAGATGTTCTGAATATAAACGACATAAAAATACCCGGAATGCATAATGTTGAAAACTACATGGCTGCTATAGGCGCGGTACATGATCTTGTGCCAAACAGTGTGATTGTAGACACGGCAAAGGAGTTTGGCGGAGTGCCGCACAGAATTGAGCTTGTGAGAACTCTTGAGGGGATACGTTTTTATAACAGCTCTATAGACTCAAGCCCTAACAGGACAATAAACACTCTAAATGTTTTCCCTGAAAAGGTGATCATGATAGCGGGCGGAAAAGACAAGGGCATACCTTATGACGCTATCGGCGAACCGATCGCGGATCATGTGAAAATACTTATACTTATCGGCGCGACATCTGATAAGATACTTGACGCGCTTAAGGCGACAGGAAGAGAAGACGAGGTAGAGGTTATACGCGCGTCAACATATGAGGACGCGGTGGGAACAGCATACGACAAAGCGCATGAGGGAGATGTAGTTCTGTTATCTCCGGCGTCAACGAGCTTTGATATGTTCCGAAATTTTGAGGAAAGAGGAAATCTGTTCAAGAGAATAGTCAATGAACTGTGATCGGAGGCGCTCAGTATAAATGAGAAAATTAATAGAAAGACTTTCGGAGCTGAGAGGGACATCGGGACACGAGTACAGGATAAGTGATCTTATCGCGGCGGAATTTGAGCCTTATGCTGATGAAATAATAAAAAGTCCGATAGGCTCTGTTATCGCTGTAAAAAAATGCGGGATAGAAAATGCTCCATCGGTCATGATAGAGGCGCATATGGATGAGATAGGACTTATGGTTTCCTCTATAACAGATGACGGATTCGTCACATTTACTGATATAGGCGGAGTAGATGAGAGGATATTGCCATCTCTTGAGGTTACGATACACGGACAGTCAGATGTTTCAGGTGTCATAGGAATAATACCTGCCGAATATACAGACACTTCAAAAAGCTATAAAAGCGAGGATCTCGCTATAGATACAGGTCTTTCAAAAGTTGAATTAACAAAACTTATATCTGTTGGAGATTGTATAACATTGCCTCAATCGGTGGGAAGACTGGGCAAAAAGCAGATAAGTCTTAAAACAATGGATGACAGAGCTTCTGTAGCCGTTCTTGTTGACGTGCTGAAAAAGCTGAAAAATGAGCAGTTATCATGTGATATCTACGCTGTTTCAGCTGTTCAGGAGGAGGTCACAGGCGCGGGAGGCAAGACGTCAGCCTTTTCAATAAGACCTGATATCGCCATAGCGATAGATGTAACTCACGGAATAACTCCGGACAACAGTGAAAGCGCCTTTCGCCTTGGCTCCGGCACGATAATAGGCAGGGGACCGAGCCTGCATTCAAAGCTTACAGACAGATTGATCGATATATGCAAAGCTGAGCAGATAAAATATGATCTTGAGATCGAAGGCGGATACACCGGAACAGACGCGTGGGATATACAGACCTCGCGCGGAGGCATTGCGACAGCTCTTTTATCAATACCGCTAAAATATATGCATACGTCTGTCGAAACACTCGATATACGTGATGTAAAAGCCACATCGCGCCTTATAACAAAATTTATATCAGGATTGGAGGGTGATCTTTCATGGCTCTCTCTTTAAAAAAATTATCTGAGCTTAACGGTGTTGCCGGAAACGAAAAAGTAGTGCGGGAATATATAATATCTCTTATTTCAGATAGGTGTACAAAAGTTGACGTAGATGTAATGGGAAATATCATTGCATTTAAAAAAGGAAGATCGTCGGACAAAAAGATAATGCTCGCGTCAAATATGGATGAAGCAGGATTTATAGTATCTGAAATAACAGACAGTGGATACCTGAAATTCAAACCGGTAGGCGATATTGATCCGCGCACCTTGGTTTCAAAGCGTGTAGTTATAGGCGATAACGGTGCAAAAGGCGTAATTGGAATGAAAGCGATACATCTTCAGAAGAAAAGTGAAAGAGAAAGCGCTGTTTCTGTAAATTCGCTTTTTATAGATGTTGGATGCTCCAAAAAATCAAATGTCTCGGTTTCTTTGGGAGATTATATTACTTTTGATACAAAATTTGGTGAAAATGGTGATATAATAAAAGGAAAGGCTCTCGATCGTTTCGGGTGCGCATGTCTTATTGAGGCTATGGATGAAGAGGCGGCATATGACACATATTTTGTTTTTTCAACGCAGCGCGAACAGCCTGGCAAAATATGCGGCAGAGGACTTATGACAGCGTCATATACAATAAATCCTGATATAGCTCTCATAGTCGATACCGTTTCATCAGGCGACGTCTATAAATCAGAAAAGCATAATATAAGCGCGCGGCTTGGAAGCGGAGCTGTTATTGAATATATGGACAGGACAAGTATAGCTGACACGATTCTGACATCAAAAATAAAAAATATTGCGGTAAGAGAAAATATAGGCGTTCAGGATAAAATGACATCAACAGGCAGAACGATCACAGGCGCTGTGTCGGGTGCCGTATGCGCATGTGTAGGGATACCTTGCAGATATTCTCACACGCCGGTGTGCATGATGAATAAAAAGGATATTGACGCGGTAAGCAAAATATGCAGACTATTTGTCAAGGAAAGGGAGATAGCTGATGGAATTACTCAATAAACTCACTCAGACAGACTCTCCGTCAGGAAGAGAAAAAGCAATAAGAGATATAATAGTTTCCGAAGCGGAAAAACTCGGATTTGAGATCTCATATGACGCGCTCGGAAGTATAATTGCTCACCGAAAGGGAGCCGGAAAAAAACTGATGCTTGACGCGCATATGGATGAAATAGGCATAATCGCAACATATATAGATGATAATGGATTTATCAGATTCGGTTCAGTGGGCGGCCTTGATATAAAGGAGCTTCTTAAAAGACGAGTAAGATTTGAAAATGGAACTATCGGTATAATAGGCAGTGAAGAGGAAGCGTTCAATGAAAAAGCATCTGTGTCAAAGCTGTTTATAGATATTGGCGCAAAGGATAAAGAAGAAGCTGAAAAACGCGTAAAAACAGGTGATACGGCTGTTTTTGTCGGAGACTTCTACTGTGATGGTGATATAGTTATATCAAAGGCTCTTGACAACAGAGCGGGCTGCTATATACTTTTAAAGGTCATGGAAGAAATAAACGACAGCGAAAACGATCTTTATTTTGTTTTTTCAACACAGGAGGAGGTCGGACTCAGAGGCGCCAAGACGGCGGCATTTTCAATAATGCCTGATTATGCTATAGCTGTAGACGTAACTGATACGGGAGATACCCCATCATGTCCGGTAATGGATGTAAAAATGGGAAAAGGCGCCGCGATAAAGGTTATGGACAGGAGCGTTATGTGTGATATAACGACTATAAATGTTCTAAGGGAAATTGCCGAAAAAAATAATATCCCATATCAGACAGAAATAATGGCTGACGGAGGCACTGATGCCGGCGCTATAGCTTTGACAGGCGGAGGCGTAAAAGCTGGTGGAGTATCAGTTCCTACAAGATATATTCACAGCCCGTCAGAAATGGCATCTATAAAGGATATAAACGCATGCATAGAGCTTTTGAAATATGCATGCGCATATAGATGGTGACCGATGCGGAGAAAATAGGTGAAATTATGAAGATAAAAAAAAGAGTAGCTATATTTACAGCTGCTGCTATCATATTAAATACAGCTGCTTTTGCAGCAGAATTAGATGACAGATATTATTTATATATGCCACAGGAAATTTCAGGTGAAATAGATCTGACGTATTCACCCTATGATACTGCTGAGTTTTACAAGTATATTTCCGAAATAAAAACCGCGCTTGCTCAGCCGGGTCAAGATGATTTTATCAGGGAAAGGCTTGAAAATATATATAACGAATATCTTAAGTCGGTCGACACATATTATATGGCGGTGCTTGAAGCCGATAAACATTTTAATATTGAAAATTCAGCTGCGGTAACGTCTGAATATAGCACAAATTCTAAGCTGTATGAGAAGTTTACTGAGGTTCTGATAGATTTAGTCGATTCAGATTACGCATATATTTTGCGCGATATACTTGGATATGAAATGACAGAAGAGGAGATAGAGGAGTATATCAAGAGTGCCCCTACTGAAGAAGATCTTGCTCTTGAACAGCAAGAAAATGAGCTTGTGCAGCAGTACAGCGGCATATACGGAGACAGCGAAAAGTCGGCAGAGCTGTATTTGCAACTTCTTGATGTCAGAAAGCAGATAGCTGAAAAAGCAGGATTTCAAAGCTATACAGATTATATAAATCAATCTGTATATGGCCGCGACTATTCTTCAGAAGAGATAACAGAGTTTCAGAATGCTGTCGCTGAGTATATATCGCCATATTTTACCGATGCAATGGCGGCATATTATTTGAGTAATATGGCTGTACCTGAAGCGGACATGGAGACTGTCCGTGACAGGATAGGTGATATAATGGGTAAGATAGATCCGGAGCTTGAAGAAACATACGACTATATGGTCAGCAATGATCTTTACGATTTTGAATACAGCGCTGATAAAAACCCAGCATTTTCGGGCTATACGGTGTCGTTTCCGTATTTAAAGCTGCCATATATCGTTACAAATCCATATACTAATTATGGATCAGACTACATTGATAATGCTATAACAATAATTCATGAGTTCGGACATTTTAGCTCTATTCTTCATGATCCAATAAATGAAGAAAAATATTCTGCTTTGCTGCAATGGCAGTCTGTTGACACAAGCGAAGTTCAATCGCAGGGATTGGAAGTTCTGGCAGAAAAGTATTTTGGCGAGCTTTTCGGCAGTGGAGCGTCTGGCGCGAGATACAACGCATTTTTAAACCGTGTGTCCACAATGCTTGACGGCTGCATTTTTACAGAATTTGAAACAAAGGCATATGAGCTTGAAAACCCTACCGTTCAGGAGCTTAACAAAATAGCTGCTGAAGCTATGTCAAAATATTACTGTACAGAAGTTGATGAAGAATCGGCAATGAGCGCATGGACGACTGTTTCTCATATTTTCCAGTCGCCGCTCTATTACTTATCGTATGCGGTTTCAAGCGCTGCTGCATGCGAACTATATGCTATGTCTATAGATGATTATGATTATGCTGTAGATCGGTATATGCGTCTTTCATCGTTAGGTCAGTCTGTTCCGTTTAAAGTTGCTCTTGGAATGTGCGGAATAGAAAATCCTATTGACGATGAGGCAATAAAAGAAATATCCGATATAATGGGTGAAAAATACGCCTTGGGATATGAAGATGTAAAAGCCGAATCATGGTATTATCCGTATATATTATACACATCGCATGTTTTTGAAGCTGTTGATATAAAACATTTTGAGCCAGATGTTAATATTACAAGAGGTGATTTTGTAAAGCTGCTCGGCAGAGCAGAAGATTTCTATTACGGAATAGAAACTGATAGTGATCTAATATTTGATGACGTTTCAGCTTACAGTGATGAGGCTGTATATATATCATGGGCATATGATAATGGAATAATAACCGGAGTATCAGACACTATTTTTGATGGTGACGCGCCTATAACGCGTGAACAGCTCGTAGCTATAATGTACAGATATGCTGAATACAAAGGCGAGAACACAGATGCAGATAAAAAACTCGCGGATGATTTTTATGACTGTGATGATATATCTGATTGGGCGGAGCTGCCTGTAAGCTGGGCTGTTGAAAACAGTATCGTGAACGGAAAAGATAATAATATGTTTGACCCGCTCGGAAATGCTACAAGAGCGGAAAGCTCAAAGATCATGACGATGTTTATAGAAAACTATTATTAATATTTATTCATTATAGCTGTGTTAAATTCATTGGGATTTGACACAGCTTTGCCTTTTTTATAATATTTTTTATTTTTTTTTGAAAAAGTATTTACTAATTATGCAAAATATGATAAAATAATTCAAATGTGTGATTTTAAGATCATTGCGATAAGTAATTATTAATTTTGTAATTTATAAATGAAAGGATTGATATATAATGGGAATGACCATGACGCAGAAAATTCTTGCAAAGGCTGCCGGACTGGATTCAGTCAAAGCGGGAGATCTGATTATGGCAAATCTGAGTCTCGTGTTGGGTAACGACATAACTTCACCTGTCGCTATCAGAGAATTCGAGAAGCTTGGTAAGGACAGTGTTTTTGATAAGGCGAAGATCGCGCTTGTTCCGGACCACTTTACTCCTAATAAGGATATAAAGTCTGCACAGCAGTGCAAGGTAGTCCGCACATTTGCAGCAGATCAGAACATTGAAAACTATTTTGAGGTCGGAGAAGTGGGAATAGAGCATGCGCTGCTCCCAGAAAAAGGCCTTGTAGTAGCCGGAGATGTTGTGATCGGCGCTGACTCACATACATGTACATATGGCGCGCTCGGCGCTTTCTCAACAGGCGTAGGCTCAACTGATATGGCTGCCGGAATGGCAACGGGAAAAGCATGGTTCAAGGTTCCGGAGGCTATAAAGTTTAATCTGACAGGAAAGCTTCCAGCATATACAAGCGGAAAGGATCTTATTCTTCATATTATAGGTATGATAGGTGTAGACGGCGCATTGTATAAGTCAATGGAATTCACAGGCGAGGGTATGCACACCTTGACAATGGATGACAGATTTACAATAGCAAATATGGCGATCGAGGCAGGTGCTAAAAACGGCGTATTTGAGGTTGACGAGCTTACACGCGAATATATGAGATCACATTCTACAAAGTCATTTACTGAATTTACAGCAGACGATGATGCTGAATATTCACAGGTTATAGATATAGATCTTTCGAAAGTTCCTCACACAGTAGCATTCCCGCATCTTCCTGAAAATGCGAGAACGCCGGAAAACTGGGGCGATGTAACGATAGATCAGGTAGTTATCGGCTCATGCACTAACGGAAGACTCAGCGATCTTCAGAGAGCTGCTGAAATTCTGAAGGGCAAGAAGGTTAAGAAGGGTATAAGAGCTATCATATTCCCGGCTACACAGAGAATCTATCTTGAAGCTTTGAAGGACGGCACTTTGTCAACTCTTGTAGAAGCCGGATGCGTTATTTCAGCGCCTACATGCGGACCTTGTCTTGGCGGACATATGGGTATTCTCGCAGAGGGAGAAAGATGTGTTTCTACAACGAACCGTAACTTTGTTGGACGTATGGGGCATGTTGACAGTGAGGTTTATCTTGCAAGCCCTGAAGTTGCGGCAGCAAGCGCTATTACAGGAAAGATCACAGCGCCTGAAGAAGTTATGTGATTGGAGGTATATATAAATGAATGCAAAAGGTACAGTAATAAAATACGGTGATAATATTGATACGGACGTTATAATTCCGGCAAGATACCTCAATACTTCACTTCCAGAGGAGCTTGCAAAGCATTGTATGGAGGATATTGATGCTGATTTCGTAAATAAGGTACAGAACGGCGATATCATGGTCGGAGGCGCGAATTTTGGATGCGGCTCATCAAGAGAGCATGCGCCTATCGCTATAAAGGCGAGCGGTATATCTTGCGTTATAGCTGAAAGCTTTGCGCGTATCTTCTTTAGAAATTCGCTTAATATAGGCTTGCCTATACTTGAATGCCCTGAAGCGGCAAAGGATATTGAAAGCGGAGATGTCGTTTCAATTAATTTTGATACAGGCGTTATAACAAATGAAACAAAGAACAAGCAGTATCAGGCAACAGCGTTCCCGCCATTTATGCAGGAGCTTATCAATGCCGGCGGCTTGGTAAAATATATAAGCGAAGGCAAAATGTGATTAGATTATTTAATATAACAGAGGTAGATAGAAATGGCTGATTTTAAAATTGCTTTGATCAAAGGTGACGGTATAGGTCCTGAAATAGTTGACGGCGCGGTTACAGTTCTTGACGCTGTTGCAAAAAAATACGGACATAATTTCAATTATACAGAAGTAGATATGGGTGGCTGTGCTATAGATAAGTTTGGCACTCCGCTTCCTCAGGAAACAGTAGATATATGTAAAGCTTCCGACTCAGTTCTTCTCGGAGCTGTTGGCGGCCCTAAGTGGGATAACTGCAAGGAACGCCCTGAAAAAGGTCTTCTCGGTATAAGAAAAGCGTTGGGACTCTATTCAAATCTTCGTCCATCTATTCTCAAGAAGCAGCTTAAGGACGCTTCTCCGCTCAAGGACGAAAAGCTTGCAAACGGTCTTGATGTAATGGTAGTTCGTGAGCTTACAGGCGGAATATATTTCGGTGAACGTCACACTGCTGAAGATGGATCATGGGCAAGTGATGAAGAAAAATATAGTGTTGAAGAAGTAAAGAGAATAGGCAAGATCGCTTTTGAAACAGCTATGCTCAGAAATAAGCGCGTTGTTTCAGTGGACAAGGCGAACGTGCTCGATTCATCAAAGCTCTGGAGAAAAACAATGACAGAGCTTGCAAAGGATTATCCGGAAGTTACTCTTACTCATATGTATGTTGATAACGCTGCAATGCAGCTGGCAATTAATCCGGCGCAGTTTGATGTTATCGTGACTTCAAATATATTCGGTGATATACTTTCTGATCTTTCATCGGCTATTGCCGGTTCTATCGGAATGCTGCCGTCGGCATCTCTGGGCGCTACAAAATGCGGTATGTATGAGCCTATCCATGGTTCAGCTCCGGACATTGCCGGAATGGATATTGCAAATCCTATAGCGACGATAGTATCTGCGGCTATGATGCTTGAAATGTCTTTCGGACTCAGCGCTGAGGCAAAAGCAATCAATGATGCGGTGGATAAGGTGCTTGATATGGGTTACAGAACTACTGATATTTACAGCGATGGAATGAAGAAAATAGGCTGCAAGGAAATGGCAGCGCTTATAGCAGAAAATATCTAACATATATTAGAGGGAGACAAGTATAGCGCTCCCTCTGTTTTTTTACAAAAATTCTCTTTACAACGACAAAAAATTATGATATAATACATAACGTGTATCAAAAAATAATTTTACTGATACAAATTTTTTTATTGGAGTGATAGTTTTGGATATGACCTCAAAAATTTATCCGTCTGTTGCTATGAGAGGGATCGTTACATTTCCTCATGCGCAGCTTAATTTTGATGTTGCAAGAGATGCTTCGGTAAAAGCGATCGAAGAGGCTTTATCAGGCGATTCAAAAGTCTTTCTTGTAGCGCAAAAGGATATTGAAATTGCAGAGCCAAAGCAATCGGATCTGTACACAATCGGTGTTGTGGCAAAGATCACGCAGATAATGCACCTTCCCGGAAATGCAACTCGTGTGATAGTAAAGGGAATATGCAGAGCTGTTATAAGGGATATACATGAATATAAGCCTTTCCTTAAATGCGAGGTTGAGGAGATAGATGAAACATATTGCGGATTGACGTCTACAGAAACTGCTTACAGCAGAGTTGTAAAATCGAAATTTGAAGAATATTTTTCAATAAATCACCGTCTTACTCCTGATAAATTTACAAGTGTCATGGGTATAGATCATCTTGGAATGCTTTGCGACAGAGTCACAGACATGATAGATTTTGACCTGCGCATTAAGCAGAATATTCTCAGCGAGCTTAACTATTGCAGAAGAGCGGAGGAGCTTATATATCAGCTCAATAACATAATAGAAGTTCTTGAAATAGAGCAGACTATTATGCGCAAGGCGAAAGAACGTATGGATGAGAATCAACGCGAATATTTCCTGCGGGAGCAGATGCACGCGATAGAAAACGAGCTTGGCGATAAAGACGGCATTGCTGCGGAAGTCGAAACATTCAAGGAACGTATAGAAAAGGCGAAAATGTCAAAGGATAATACAGAAAAGCTGATGAAAGATGTCGAGCGGTTTGCAAAGCTTCCGGCAATGAGTCAGGACAGCGGCGTTATCAGAGCATACCTTGAAACGGTTCTTGATCTGCCATGGAATAAATCTACTAAAGAAAAATTTGATATAAAGAAAGCTGCAAAGATACTTGACGAAGATCATTATGGATTGGATAAGGTCAAGGAGAGGATTCTTGAGTTTTTAGCTGTAAGGACAATGACAAAAGGCAAGAATTCAACTGTTATATGCCTTGAAGGCCCTCCGGGCGTCGGAAAAACATCAATAGCAAAGTCTATAGCGCGAGCATTGGGCAGAAAATTTATAAGGATATCTCTCGGTGGTATACATGACGAGTCAGATATCCGCGGTCACCGCAAAACATATATAGGCGCAATGGAGGGCAGAATAATGTCAGCTATGCGTACTGTGAAAGTTAAAAATCC
>CALXSW010000036.1 GCA_944391255.1 uncultured Clostridia bacterium
CAGTAAGCTGAACGGTTTGACAAAAGACGATATTTTAAAATTTCTAAAATAAAGAGGTGAGCTTAATGGCTGATATGATCGAAACGTTAAAAAATCTCATTGGAGATGATGCGGAAAACAAACTTGGATCTGTTATGAATGCATTGAACTCTAACAATACGCAAGAGCATCATATGACCTTAGAACAGTCCAATGCCGGTATAAACAGCGATCTGCTTTTTCAGGCGCAGAATTTTATTAACCAGCTTTCAAACGCTGGCGGCGATACACGTTCTAATCTTCTCATATCTCTTAAACCATATATGCGCCAAAGCAGACGTAACTCTATAGACCAAGCAGTAAAGCTGCTTAATCTTGCGCAGCTTTCTCAGCTTTTTAAGGGAGGGATCTGATGTACCGTTCTTACAGCTATAACAGCATGCCTCATCCGGTAAACACACATTCGCCTGAAGAAGCATCCGATCAGACACATTCGAAAAAATGCGACGAGCATCAGGAAAACAACATGAAATATGTGAGCCGCGAAAAAGATGACCGAACTAAAAACGCGGAGCTGGGCGGGCATGATAATGCTCACTCAGCCGTATGCCAAGCTCAGTCCGATCATGGCACAGCCGCATCTCCCTTTCCGTTTGGCCTTGAAAAAGATGATATAATACTGCTTATCGTAATAGCAATACTTCTTTTCAACGACTGTGACGACACGCTTTTGCTGATAGCTTTAGCATATATCTTCTTCGCTGACCATTTTAAATCTTGATACATAAGATTTACAATTATATTACATCATGGTAATTTATTTTACAAAGTTAACAATTAATTTACTATTTGCGAAAAAGGTTGAATTATGATGTTTTTTTATGTATAATATTCTTGTCAAGGTAAAATCCTTCAAGGGCTTATCCTTGAGGATAAAAGGGTTTTATGTATCTGTGATGGGTAAGCGGATACTATATAAAAAGATCGTCTGCATCATCAGGCGGTTTTTTTATGTAATTTTTATTCCCTATTGATTTTATATGATTTATGTGATATAATTATATAAAAATATTTGGAGGAAATGCATGGATCTTAAGAAAAAAGCAATTGCGGCGATGAGCGGTGGAGTTGACAGTTCAGTAACTGCCCTTCTTTTAAAGCAGATGGGATACGATGTCACAGGTATAACGCTCCGCCTTATATCAAATGATGATAAAATACACCGCGGACTATGTGGCGCTAAAAATGACGCTGCTGACGCAAAGCATGTATGCGACCGTCTCGGTATAGAACATCTCACTATAGATTTTACAGAGTCATTTCAAAAAAATGTTATGGATCGTTTTTGCAGCGCATATTTGAACGGGCTTACACCTAACCCATGTGTTGACTGTAATAAATATATAAAGTTCGATAAGATGATATCATGCGCTAATGAGCTTGGAAACGACGTTTTTGCGACAGGTCACTATGCGCGCATTGAAAACATTGGCGACAGGTTTGTGCTGAAAAAGGCTGTTGATCTATCAAAGGATCAGAGCTATTTTCTTTACTCACTTTCTCAGGAGCAGCTCAGCCGTGTGCTATTCCCATTAGGCAGCTATACAAAAGCTCAGGTGCGCGAGATCGCCTTAGAAAACGGGTTTTCCACTGCGTCAAAGAAAGATAGTCAGGATATTTGTTTTATCCCTGACGGCGATTTTGCCGGTTTTATAAAGCGTTATAAAAACATTCAGCCATCTAAGGGAATGTTTATTGATATTAATGGGAACACGTTGGGTGAACACGATGGCGCGTACAGGTTTACTATTGGACAGCGTAAAGGACTTGGCATAGCTCTTGGTAAACCGGCGTATGTGCTTGAAACAGATATATCTAAAAACACAGTTACGCTCGGCGAAAACGAGGACCTTTTCCATAAAAGATTATGGGCGGATAATATCAATTTTATCGCTGTGGACAAGCTTTCATCGCCTATAAAAGTATCAGCAAAAATAAGGTACAGCCACCGCGCCGCGGAGGCGGTCGTTGAACAGACGTCCGACAATAAAATAGTAGTTGAATTCACAGACGCTCAAAGGGCAATAACACCTGGTCAAAGCGTTGTTCTGTATGACGGCGACACCGTCATAGGCGGAGGTATTGTCCGCGGAATACTATAGAATAGATGAGGCTGTAGCAAACTCGCTGAGTTTGCTACAGCCTATTTTTATTATAAAATAAAAATAGCTCATTAATATAAATAAATTACACACTTTATATGACAAATATGAATATTCTATGAATACTTGTTGAATAAATTATAGTAAATGCTAAAATATATGTGTATTAAAAATAAAATAAAGCAGAAAGGAAGGTTTTGACAAAATGAAAAAATTCAACAAGTATTTTGCTCTAATGATCGCAATAGCAATGTCTGTTCCATCATCTGTTACAGCTGTGAATGCCGTTGCTCCTGCCAGCAGCGCGCGCCCGGATATAGATCCAGACACAACGCTATGGTATGATGAGTGTGCGCAAGATAATATGGAAGTAGTAAAACCGCCATCAGATTCATGGGCAGACGGCGCAAAATGGGATTATGAGGAAGTTCGCGCGCTCCCAGTAGGAAACGGCAGACTCGGCGCTATGGTATACGGAAAAACTGACGTTGAACGAATACAGATCAACGAAGACACCATCTGGTCGGGCGGCCCGCACAACTACGCAAATGAGCTTCAGGCTCCGCTTACAAAGAATAATATAGATGATTCCTTAAAAGATCATATGGCTGATGACGAAGTGATATCAACTACATCAGAGGTATATGAAAAAGCCAGCGAACTCGTTCTTGCAAATGAAATAGCTGCTGCAACAAAGCTTATTGATCTTTATTTTTTAGGTGATGAGCGATATCAGAACTCATATCAGCCATTTGTTGATTTGAATTTAAATTTTGGACACGATATCGAAAAAGCTGAAAATTATTATCGTGCGCTAAATGTAGAAAATGCGACAGCCACTGTCAACTATGATTATGACAATATTCATTATTCACGTGAAACTATTGCGAGCTACCCTGATCAGGTGATCGCTACAAATGTTTCTGCCACAGATAACAGCGGAAATGCTGTAAACAAGCTTGATTTTTCTGTTTCCCTTAGCAGTGAACAGACATATACTATCTCAAAAATCAGCGACAATGAAATACAGCTGCAAGGCAAGGTGAAATCACAAGGCGGCAGCCTTATAAACTCGCTTCCAAACACTATTCACTTTGACGCTCGAGCTATAGTTGATACCGACGGCACCGTTGGATTCAATAATAATCAGCTCAATATTTCCGGCGCCACATATGCTACTATATATGTTACAGGCGCGTCAAACTACATAGATTACAAGACTATTGCCGGATATGACACAGATGACAATGGAAATGTTATGATGTCAAGCTACGATGAAAGCGCTGCATACGAGCTGCCTTATGAGAGATGCGAAGCTATCAAGACTCATCTCGGATCTAAGAGCTACAAAGACGTGAAAGAAGCGCAACAGAATGATTATAAGAACATCTATTCAAGATCAGCGCTTGACTTTGAAGGTGAGTCCAAAAATGATATTCTTAAATATAACACAACAGATCTCAGAATCGCATCATTTGACGGTTATAGCGATCTTTCGCTTGTGAAATTATATTTTAACTATGCAAAATATCTGCTTATATCATCATCAAGATCATCAGATGATCTTATAAGTGAATATGGTGAAAATATGCTGCCAACGGGGCAGCCTGCAAATCTGCAGGGCATATGGAACTGGAATACTCAACCGGGATGGGGTTCAAAATACACAACAAATATCAATGTTGAGATGAATTACTTTATGGCGCAGATCGCCAATATGTCTGAAACAGAGCTGCCATTGTTTGACGCGTTAGACGAGCTTGTAGAATCAGGGAAACGCACCGCCGCTATACATTATGGCTGCACTGATCCTGAAGCGTGGGTACTGCATCATAATTTTGATATATGGAGAGGCACCGCTCCTGTTGACGGAGCAAGCAGCGGCATGTGGCCGACAGGAGGCGCGTGGCTCGCATACCACACATGGGAGTATTATCAGTTTACTCAAGATGAGGAATTTCTCAGGGAAAAAGCATATCCTATTCTTCGCGGCTCTTCAAAATTCTTCGAGGAATATCTTAAGGAATATACTGATCCGGAAACAGGCACTGTATATCTTGTAAGTCCAGCGTCTATATCTCCTGAGCATGGCGATGTTCGCCTTTCACCTACTATGGATAACTCGCTTATAAAGAATATTCTTATACGTACGGCAAATGCGGCTGATATATTAGGCACTGATTCGGCTGATGCTGAAAATTGGCGTGAAATGGCTGATATGATACCACCTTATGATACAGTTGAATCAGGAGATTATCTCAGAGAATGGCTTGTTGACGGAACAGACGAAAGCGTAGGCGACGCTGAGCACCGTCACCCGTCACAGCTATGGGGACTGCATCCGGGGCTTGACGTATCGCCGTATGACAATACTCCGGAAGAGCAAGAAATATTTGATGCGTTTGTAAATGCTCTTGAAAGACGCGGAGAAGGCGGTACGGGCTGGTCTGTAGCATGGCGTATATGCCTGTGGGCAAGAGCCGGATATGGTGACAAGGCGTTTGATCAGCTTACAAGCCTTATCAAGAAAGCAACTGCCCCTAACCTGTTTGATATGCACCCTGCTGATATTTTCCAGATAGACGGCAATTTTGGCGGCGCAGCCGGTATAATAGAGCTTTTAATGCAGAGTACGCTTGAAGATATTACTCTTCTCCCCGCACTTCCTGACGAGATGAAAAGCGGTTCATTTAGCAACTTCATAGCAAGAGGCGGTCACAGTATATCTCTTGAATGGGAAAACAGAAATGCAAAAATCGCTGAGATAACCGCTGGCAGATCCGGAGAATTAACTGTTCGATATGTAAACGGAACAGATAATGTGCGTGTTACTGATAATACAGGCAAAAACATAGACATACGAATTTCAGATAACAAGCAAAAGTTTACTTTTAACGCGGACGAGGGCATGACATATACTATAACCGGTTTTACAGAAACTGAATACATTCCGGCTCCCGCTCCAACTGAGGAAGTAAATTTAGTTGAATGTCTTAATAACGGCAATATGGAAGGAATTAACGGCGAAAATAATCAGCCTTGGTGGTGGGGCGTTATGAAAGCGAATGATGATGACACTATAAGCTTCACAGCTTCAAATGATGCTCACAGCGGAAACTACAGCATGTATGTAAACAACCGCGCAAGCTCTGAGTCAAGCGCTATGCAGTATATTACACTTGAAAATAATAAGAAATATACAATAACCGCTTGGGTGAAAACGGAAGATGCAGACACTGTTGATCTCGTTATAAGATACAATTACTGGGATAAAGATATTGTAGCGCAGGAAAAGACGCAAGCCGGAGA
>CALXSW010000037.1 GCA_944391255.1 uncultured Clostridia bacterium
AAATCCCTGTCGCTATCCTGAGCCATTTTCCGCCTATATCGTTTGCTGTCTTGATTATCGTATCGCCACTTTTATATATCGCCGATGTCGCGGCAAACAATCCGAATCCCACTCCCGTGTAAATAAAAAGTGAGATCCATGCGGAGCTTCCTATCAGCTCTATAAGCATTCGCGGATATGAGAGCAGTATTTTTCCGGTAAGCGCCACTATTGCAAGCGATGTTATCTGTTTATTAGCCAGCATTAAAATCACCCTCTGTATTTATTTTTTGAAAGCCATCTGCGGCTTATATTATCCTCATTTTTATCGTTCTTTGTTTTGAGGAAATGCGGACGCCGCTCCATTGACCATATTTTTGCAGTTTTTATAGTGCTGCTCATATTGTTATCGTTAAAGCTCATATCCGGAGCTAAGAACGGCATTCCGAATGTTGTCACGCTTCCAAGGTACAGGCTGTATAAAACTATGCCTATAGCTATGCCGTAAAGTCCAAGCACTGCGGCAAGTCCTATAAATACAAGACGTAAAACTCTGTATGTCCAGCCGAGAGTGTAATCGGCTGTCGCAAATGAGCCTATACCGGTTATAGCTATAACTATTATCATAAGCGGACTTACTATCTTAGCGCTTACAGCCGCCTGTCCAAGTATAAGACCTCCAACTATGCCAAGACTTGACCCAATAGGCGAGGGCATTCTGATACCTGCCTCGCGTATCAGCTCGAACGATATATTCATTAAAAGCAGCTCGACGACACTCGGGAACGGCACATTTTCGCGCGCCGCGCTTATAGAATAAAGGAGATAAGTCGGTATTATCTCATTATTATACAGCGTTATCGCAAGATACAGAGCCGGCAGCAGGAGCGACAGAAACATTCCTATGATACGTATGAGCCTTGACATAAGGCTGAATGGAACATTGAGATATTCGTCAGCCGCTGTATGAGTCAGCTCAAACGCGTTTGACGGCATTATAAGCGCTCTCGGAGATCCATTCATTATAAGAACACACCGCCCCTCGCTCAAAGCGCGCGCCGCTCTGTCAGGACGCTCCGTGGCAAGTATCTGAGGGGTGAGCAGCATTTTTCTGTCCTCTATAAGCATCTGTATCTGCTCTATGCTTATTATATATTCCGTAGATATCCCGTCAAGCCGTCTTTTGACCTCATGCACAAGCTTGTCATTTGCGATATCATTTATATAAAGAAGAACTCCGCGCGTTTTTGAGCTGTTTCCGACTGTAACGCCCTCCGCGATAAGCTTTTCATTTTTAATTATCTTTCTGACAAGAGCCGTGTTCGTCCTGAGCATTTCGCCGAACGCCTCCTGCGGTCCGTATATCGACTGCTCATTTTCCGGCTTGTTTATTGAACGGTGTTCCCAGCTTCTGACGTCAAAAATAAACGCGTCTGATATCCCGTCAACAAACAGCGCGCACGAACCGAAATTTATTTCGTCACATATCTTATCAAAATCATTTTGAACTGAAGCCTGACAATGGGTCGTAAACTTTTCGTATATGTCCGATACGATCACTTCATTTTCAACGAAAGGCAGCTCTATCAAAGATTTTATCACATTATTATTTATCGATTCACTGTTAGACATACCGTCAAAAAAGACGATAAACGCCTGTATATCATTTTTAAGCTTTATTTTCCGCACAACGACATCATTATTTACTGACACATTATATCTTTTATTTATATATGCGATATTTTTCTCATATGAATCAAAAACATAATCGCGCGTATATTCTTTTTCTTCGCGCGCGTCATACTCAGGCTTATTTTCACTGCTCAATTCAAAATCATCATATTTTTTCACCGGAAAAGATGCCATCTCCTTTACAATATATTCTTTTTTATCTTAACCTCAACAGAAAAATTTATGCATAAACGCTTTGATTTTCACATATTATTTAATAAAGTGGAAAAATTTACTTTTAAATTGTCATTTTTCTTTTATTCTGTCATAATATATTCGTCAAAATATAAAAATTTTAAAAATGTTTCACGTGAAACATTTACAAATAGAAAATTTGTGGTATAATAATATAGTAAATAAAAATGTATTATAAAGGTATGGAGATTTAAATGGGAAAAGTAATTGCTGTTACCAATCAGAAAGGCGGGGTAGGGAAAACCACCACGTCTGTAAATCTTTCTTCCTGTCTCGCATATGAGGGTAAAAAAACACTTGTTGTAGACTGCGATCCGCAGAGCAACACAACGAGCGGACTCGGCTATGAGCATGGGAGCTATGAGCTTTCTATATATGACTGCCTTATAGATCCATCAAAGATCAAGGACGCTGTTATAGAAACAAAATATAAAAATCTCTATCTTCTGCCGTCATCGTCAGATCTTTCTGCCGCTGAAATAGAGCTTGCTTTTGAGGATAAGAGAGAAATGTTTCTGAAAAACGCTCTTGACAAGATCAAAAATGATTATGATTACATAATTATAGACGCTCCTCCGGCTCTCGGAATGATCACTATCAATATTATGACAGCGTGCGACAGTGTTCTTATACCTATCCAATGCGAATATTACGCATTAGAGGGACTTTCACAGCTTATAAGCACAATAAGAAAGATAAAAAACACATATAACAAGAAAATTGAAATTGAGGGTGTTCTCGGCACGATGTATGACGGACGCACAAACCTGTCTATACAGGTTCTTGACGAGGTAAAAAAGTATTTTCCCGATCTTGTGTATAAGTCAATAATCCCGAGAAATGTGCGTCTTTCCGAAGCACCGAGCTTTGGCGAACCGATCATAAAATATGACAGAACGTCAAAGGGCGCGGACGCGTATATGAACTTAGCGAAGGAGGTCATAAGAAAAAATGGCTAAAAAAGGTCTTGGCAGAGGCTTAGGCTCTCTCTTTGAGGAAAACAGCGCGTCTGAATCGCAGGATCCCGACAGCGTTGTAAGTATTCGTATAAGTCTTATAGAGCCAAACAAAAATCAGCCTCGTAAACGATTTGACAAGGAAAAGATAGATGTTTTAGCCGACTCTATAAAAGAACATGGTGTTATACAGCCGATCATAGTGACAAAATCAGGTGACATGTACCGTATAGTCGCCGGCGAAAGACGCTGGCGCGCCGCGAAAAAAGCCGGACTTTCAGAAATACCTGTAGTTATAAGAGATTATACAGATATAGAAATAGCTCAGATAGCGCTTATTGAAAATCTTCAGCGTGAGGATCTGAACCCGATCGAAGAAGCTATAGGATACAGATCACTTATAGACAATTTCAATATGACGCAGGAAGCTGTTTCGGAAACGATAGGGAAGTCACGAAGCGCAATAGCGAACTCGATACGTTTACTGTCCCTTGATGAGCCGATACAGAATAAGCTGATATCAGGCGAAATATCAAGCGGTCATGCCCGCGCGCTGCTTTCACTCGAAAGCTCCGAGGCACGTCTTACACTTCTTGACGCTATCCTTGAAAAGGGGCTTAACGTCAGACAGACCGAAGCGCTCGCAAAGCAGCTGCAAAACGCCCGTCCGCCGCGCAAAAAGCCTGAAATAGATGAACAGGTACAGGCGGAATACGAGTCCATGCAGGACCGTCTTTCATCTCACTTCGGCACAAAGGTCAAGCTTGTTCACACAAATAACAAGCGCGGCAAAATTGAAATTGAATATTTCGGCAACGAGGATCTCGAAAGAATACTGAATATGCTGATGTAACACGAAAGGATCGATAAAATGACACAGGAAACAACGCTATTAATAATAGGTGTGGTCGGATTGATAGCCATTATTTCAATAATAATGAATCTGATCAACTCATCTAAAATAAAGGACATAATGGAATTTTCAGAAGACGGTGATCTTGTCGAAAATCTTGAAAAATATTACAGCAGTATCAGAGATATGCAGAAGAAATTCAAGAGCACTCAGACAGGCGCCATATCTGACAGAATATCCGCATGCGAGGGCAAATCAAATCTTTCGCTTTCTAAGGTAGGCATAATTCACTTTAACGCCTATGACGATGTGAGAGGAAACCAGAGTTTTTCTCTCGCAGTCCTCAACAGCTACAACGACGGCTATGTCATAACTTCGCTTTACGGCAGTAATTCCTCAAACACATATGTAAGAAATATAAAAGAGGGAAAAAGTGACATAAAACTTTTAGAGGAAGAAGAACAGGCCATAAGCCGCGCAATGGGCGTAAATAATATAAACTAAAAATCTTTATCGGAGCCTGTCACTTCCGGCTTTTCTGCCGGAACATACAGAGTCCGAAATAAAAGCATAAGACGCGCACCGGCTTATGTCATATAACAAATGAAAGGAGCCTACCACACAGCAAATGAGCAAGAAACAGAAAAATCCAAATTCAAACAGCTCTATGTTTCTCTACACCGCTTTAATATTTGTAGTCGCGCTGATACTGATCATAATAGCATTTTTCGGTCAGAAAAATCTAATGGATCTAAGACGCACAACTGACGCGATGTCGGAGCCTGAGCAGACAGAAACTATTGCGGATCAAACACCGTCACCGGAGCCGCGCAACGATGAGCTTGCCGTAATGGCAAACACGATATCCACATTGCAGGCTGAAAATACAACGTTAAAATCATCAGTTGATATATATGAAAAGCTGCTTGCGGCGAACGGATATATTTCATCAGGAAATAATGCGGAAGCGGAAAAAATAATTTCTGAAATAAATTCCGCTGACTTAACAGGTGATCAATTAATTTTATATAATCAAATATTAACAACAGTTAATGAAGGAAAGGAACAATAAAAAATGTTAGACATCAAAGTATTAAGAAACGAACCTGACAGAATAAGAGAGGCACTCAAGAAAAGATACAACGATCTTGACATAACTCCGGCAATAGAGCTCGATAAGGAAAGACGCGCTATTCTTTCAGACGTTGAGCAGAAAAAGGCAAAGCAGAACGAGATCTCTAAAAAAGTACCTGCAATGAAGAAAGCAGGCGAGGACGTGACTGCTGTATTTGCTGAGATGAAAGAGCTTTCAAACGAGATCAAGGAAGATGATGAAAAGGTAAGAGATATCGACGCTAAGCTTCGTGATTTCATGCTCAGAATTCCTAATATCCCTAACGATACAGTTCCTGTAGGAAAGGACGATACAGAAAATATCGAAATGAGAAGAAACGGAACTCCGCGTGAATTCACATTTGAACCAAAGCCGCACTGGGATCTCGGCACAGGTCTTGATATCCTTGATTTTGAAAGAGGAACAAAGATAGCCGGAACAAGATTTACAGTATACAAGGGTCTTGGCGCAAGACTTGAAAGAGCTGTAATAACATATTTCCTCAACTCTCACACAGAACACGGCTACACAGAAATTTTCCCGCCGTACATGGTAAACCGCGCATCAATGACAGGCACAGGTCAGCTTCCTAAGTTTGAGGAGGACGCGTTCAAGGTTGTAAATAACGGTTTCTTCCTTATCCCTACAGCGGAAGTTCCTGTTACAAACCTTCACAGAGATGAGATCCTTTCAGGCGATCAGCTCCCGATCAAATACTGCGCATATTCAGCATGTTTCAGAGCCGAGGCAGGAAGCGCCGGCAGAGATACAAGAGGTATTATCCGTCAGCACCAGTTCAACAAGGTAGAAATGGTTAAGTTCACAAAGCCTGAGGACAGCTACGCAGAGCTTGAATCATTGACAAATGACGCTGAAAGACTTCTTCAGGGACTCGGCCTGCCATACAGAGTTGTAACACTTTCAACAGGCGACCTCGGTTTCTCATCAGCAAAGACATATGACGTTGAAGTATGGATGCCTTCATACAACAGATATGTTGAAATATCGTCATGCTCAAACTTTGAAGACTATCAGGCAAGACGCGCTAATATCCGTTACAAGGAAACACCAAAGGACAA
>CALXSW010000038.1 GCA_944391255.1 uncultured Clostridia bacterium
GGATTTTTACGTTCATCGTAATATTTGCGAATATCATTACGATTTTTAGAGAATTTCCCGATATAATAAGGCTCGTTCTGCTGCAAAAGACATATTCGGAATTTATAGTCACCGCATTCTATATAACAGTGGCGATCGGCGCGTTTTGCGGAGTTGAGGCTGTAGGGCGCGTGTCATCAATATTTCTGCCTGTGTGCGGAGCTGTGTTTGTCGCTTTTCTCATAATGCTCATACCGAGCTATGATATAGAGAATATATCTCCGATTTTCGGGAACGGAGCAGCCGCTACTCT
Organism: uncultured Clostridia bacterium; assembly: GCA_944391255.1. Lineage (GTDB taxonomy): Bacteria > Bacillota > Clostridia > UBA1381 > UBA1381 > Ornithomonoglobus. The sequence goes on from CALXSW010000038.1 coordinate 293, forward strand.
TGGAAAGGGAGTATCATCATTGTCTGTATTTTCGGATCTAATCCTTATTAATATGCTGCTGCCTCACATAAAGAGAAAATGTGATTACAAAAAGTGCGGACTAAAGGCTGTTCTTATAAGCGGTATATGCTGTACGCTGATAGTTTTGGCATATTCGCTGTGCTATCCTTATCCGTCATCGGTGGATTTTCTGATACCTGTATATCAGCTTGAAAGATTTGTAAATTTGAGCAGCTTTTTTTCGAGGTTTGAGGCTGTGCTGCAGATGTTTTGGACTATAATACTTCTGCTTTACGCCGTTTTAAATGTTTCTGTTCTGTCAGAGGTATTGCAAAGCACGTTTGGAACAAAAAATGAAAAAATATATATAATCCCGATAACAGCCATGATCGCGGCGGTCACAATGACACCATGGATGAAATATAACGTGCATTATATAGGATATTATATAATGAAGGTGATATATATACCGGCTTTTCTGCTGCCGATCGTATATGGATTGTTTCACGTGAAACATTCTGATAAAAGGAACAAGGAGCGTCACCAATGAAATTGACAAATCTTATAAAACTGACAGCCGTTATACCTCTCGTTATACTGCTTTCATCATGCGTAGGACAAGAGCCAAATGATATCGCGTATGTCACGGCTCTTGGGATAGATAAAAAAGATGATGAATATGTATATACGATACAATTTGCAAATCCAACGAAAATAAGCGGCGGAGCGTCAGAGGAGGGCGGAAAGGGCGGTCAGATAGTGGAAAATCTTTCTGTCGGCGGAAACTCTATCTATTCCGGAATAAATAATGCAAACGCCATATTGTCAAAAAACTTATCGCTTGCGCACGCTAAGCTTGTTGTGGTGTCAGAAGATGTGGCGAGAGATGGCCTCTATGATATAACTGATCTGCTCGCCCGCAACGGTGAGATAAGGCCCGATATTTATATCGCTGTGGCTGAAAACAGTCAGGAATATATACTTGAAATACAGCCTGTTATAGAATTGAACCCGGCAAAATACTATCAATTGACATATGAAAAAAATGAATTTGGCGGTGTTGCCAGAAATTCAGCTGTGGAATATTATTTTTCAAATATGACCGGAAACAGGGATTGCGTGCTGCCTCTCGCCGGTACGGCAAATACAGATGGCGAGGAAAGATCGGAACACAGTGTGTCAGAATCAGTATCGGAAAATAAAAGATACGAAGATGCTGAAAAATATGAGTCTGACTTTGAAAACAACGGCAGAAATTATTTAGCCGGACAGGCAGGCTTGAAGATCGCAAACAAAAGCGAAACGATCGGAATGGCTGTGTTTAACGCTGATGAATACATCGGAAAGCTCGGAAGCATAGAAACTGAATTATATAACATACTCTCCGGACAGATAGAGGAAAATTATATAGAATTTTATTCCGGACAGACGTCAGTTCCTATAACACTTAGGATAAACCAGAAAAAGAAGCCTGATTATGATATAGATATAGATTCAAAGCATGTAAATATAAAGGTCAGGCTTGAGGGTGAGCTTATGTCACTGTCAAAGCAGTACGAGGAGGCGAACTCGATAAATTATATGGAGAAAGAGCTGTCACAAATGATGTCGGAGACGGCTGAAAATTTTATAAATGATGTATATGACAGGGATATTGATATACTCGGTCTTAAAGGGAAATTGAAAACAAAATTTCTGACGTGGCAGCAGTATAATGATTATTGCGAGAATTACAGCGATAAAGATTGGGATATAAGCGTTGAGGGAGATATAGTGATAAGTGGGACAAGTATAGTAAAATATAGGTGAAAAGCGCAGATACTCTCTCATAATATAGAGAGTATCTGCGCTTTTTTATGATCATACAGTGTGACCGAAAAATTCATTCGCGTAATTTACAGATGATAAAGCGTCCTTACAGTACTTGTCGGCGCCGATCATATCGGCGTATTCCTGTGTCAGAACTGCTCCGCCTACCCATACCTGAACATCAAGGCCTTCCGATCTTATAAGCTTTATCGTTTCTTCCATGCTCAAAACTGTAGTCGTCATAAGCGCTGAAAGGCCGCAAATATGGATATCATTTTCCTTTAAGCATTTGACTATTTCCTCCGGAGGAACGTCCTTTCCAAGATCAAATATCTCATATCCGTAATTTTCAAGCAGAACTCTTACTATGTTCTTGCCTATATCGTGAATATCGCCCTTTACTGTGGCGAGGACTATCTTTCCCTTGCTCTCCTGCTCCGTTCCGTTCGCTGTGATCATTTCCTTTATAGCGTCAAAAGAGTTCTTCACAGTTTCGGCGCTCATCATAAGCTGAGGCAAAAACATCGTTCCTACCTCAAATTCCTTCCCCACCGCGTCAAGAGCCGGAATAAGCACGTTATTGATTATATCCATAGGCTCTCTTTTTTCAAGAAGTTTTTTCGTTTCTTCGTATGACTGGTCACGAAGTCCTTTTACTATTATGTCAAACAGCTTGTCCTTATTTTCTGATCTGTCTTCCGAAACAGAATCCGCTTTTGTAACAGTCGTATGCGATTTTGTGCCGGCATAAGCTGCGACATAATCGGTACAGTCAGTATCTATGCAGGCAAGCGCGCGGTATGCTCTGTAGGTGTTCATCATACTGTCGGCGCATGGGTTTATAATGCACGCGTCAAGACCGCTGTGAAGAGCGAGAGCAAAAAACGTTCCGTTTACTATCTCGCGGCGCGGCAGTCCGAATGAAATGTTAGAAACACCTAACACTGTTTTCATTCCAAGCTCGCTCTTTATGCGGCTCAAAGCCTTTATAGTTTCAGCCGATTCTTTTTGCTGTGCTGATATCGTGAGAGTAAGCGCGTCCATTACGAGATCTTTTTTCTTTATTCCGTACTCTGCCGCTTTTTGAGCTATGCGCTCCGCTATCTTTACTCTGCCGTCAGCTGACGCCGGTATACCTTCCTCGTCAAGACATAATCCGACAAGAACACCGCCGTATTTCTGAACTATAGGCAGTATAGTATCAAGACTTTCTTTTTTTCCGTTAACAGAATTTACCATTGGCTTTCCGTTGTATATCCTGAGCGCTCTTTCTATAGTGGTTGGATCTGATGAGTCTATCTGAAGCGGAAGATTTACAGCCGATGATATAGCTTTTACCGCCTGCTCCATCATTTCGCATTCGTTTATCTCAGGCAGTCCGACATTTACATCAAGTATATGTGCTCCGGCATCGCGCTGAGAAAAAGCCTCGTTTAATATATAATCTATATCACCGCTGCGCAGCGCCTCTTTAAATTTTTTCTTGCCTGTAGGATTGATCCTCTCGCCTATTATGACAGGACGGTCATCAAGGTATACGGCCTTTGAATATGAGCAGACGACTGTGTGTTTCTTTTCCTCAACTACTGGCGAGTATATACGGCACATATCTGTGAGCGCCTTTATATGTTCAGGCGTCGTTCCGCAGCAGCCGCCGAGAACGCTCGCTCCGAGTTTAGCTATTTCACTGCATTCTTCCGCAAAAATATCAGGTGTGACATTATATACAGTTTCACCGTTTACTATCTGCGGAAGTCCGGCATTAGGCTGCGCCATTATCGGTATAGATGATATTTTTGAAAGCTCCTCCATCATCTCGCATATCTGCATAGGACCGAGTCCGCAGTTTATGCCAAGACAATCGACTCCAAGTCCCTCAAACATGGCGGACATTACATGGACATCAGCGCCTGTAAGAGTCTTATGCGACTCGTCAAACGTCATAGTCAGAAAAACAGGAAGATCGGTATTTTCCTTTACGGCAAGAACAGCCGCCTTCGCCTCAAGAGTATCTGACATAGTTTCGATAATAACGAGATCAGCGCCTGACTTTTCAGCCGTCACAGCGATTTTTTTAAAAGAGTCATACGCGTCATCAAATGAAAGCTCGCCTATCGGTTCCATGAGCTTTCCTGTAGGGCCTATATCGAAAGCCACAAAATGAGGTTTATCTATATTGCATTCGCTCACAGCCTGACGAGCATTTCCTACAGCCGCGGCTATTACGAGATCTATCGGAATACCTTCTGATTTCAGAGGATTCGCGCCGAATGTGTTGGTCGTTATAATATTTGCTCCTGCCTCAAGATATTGTGAATGGATCCTTTTTATAAGCGCCGGATCTGTTATGTTTAAAAGCTCCGGTATATCTCCGCCCTTCATTCCGTTTTTCTGGAGCATAGTTCCCATGCCGCCGTCAAAAAACAGCAGCTGTTTTCCAAGAATTTCGCGAATGTTCATATAAATACCTCCGATTTGAATAGGTTTAAAAAAGGGGCAGTAGCAAAATGCACAGGCAGCATAAAGTGATAAAATCACTTTATGTTACGAACGAAACTCACCACTCGACGTACTAATGTACGCATTCGGGCATGTGACATCTTCATTTCGTACGTTCCGCGCTATTTGGCTAAAGCCCCGCGTGGCTGACGCAAACCTTTTGAGTCCTGCGGCAGCTTCCGAAAAATTGTCGATTCAAACAAAGCAAGCCTGTAAGCCGGGTTCTGTCGTGGACAATCATCTATCTGGTACGCTCGTCACCGAGCGTCTCAAGCCTTTTGAGGGAAAACGGCGGGCCGCCTTAGCATTCCCAAAGTTGCTCCGGATGGGGTTTACACGGGATCACAGTTACCTGAGCTCCCTGTGCGCTCTTACCGCACATTTCCACACTTACCGCAATAAATCACGGCGTTTATTTTCTGTTGCACTATCCTTAAAGTCGCCTTCACCTGCCGTTAGCAGGCATCCTGCCCTGTGGAGCCCGGACTTTCCTCATACATAATGTACGCGATTGTCCAGCTTACTTTGTTACAAGCTATATTCTACCATATATTGTTTTATAAGTCAAGCATTAGTTTTTTTGCATAGGCTGTATGCTTTATATCATCACTCGCCTAAAGGAATACCATTCGCGTCGCAGTTGATACTTCCGACAAGTATAAGTATCCCTTCTATCAATCCCCATATAGCTCCTATCCCGAAACAAAAGCTTAGGCATATCTGCGCGATGCCTTTGCCTATAAATCCAAGATAAAAGTTATGTACGCCAAGTCCGCCGAGGAGTATTCCAAGAATTCCGGCTATAAGTCTTGATTTCTGTGCTGTGTTTGGCGGTATAGTTCTGAGTGCGACACCGCATCCTGTACAAAACTGCGCGTTTGGCATAGTTTCCTTTCCACAGTTAGGACAAAATTTGTCGCCTACCCCGGCTTTTACTCCACAGTTTAAGCATACCGCCGCATTGTCGTTTATTTGATGTCCGCAGTTTCTGCAATACATAAGATCCCTCCTTTAATTGGTGTCAGTTATAGAACTGTATCAGTTTTATAATATAATTTAGAATAAATCCTAAGCATATCAAAATTAATATAGTGTTATTGATAAGCTTATTTTTTATTATCCGTCCGTTCTTTAATATATAAAGAAATACTAAAGGCATACTAAATACCATTGGGTGATATTCAAATGCTGATTTAAAATCAAGCTCAAACAGAGCGCGCACCGCGCGCGTCATGCCGCAGCCCGGACATATTATATTGAAATATTTAAGAAATATACATTCATGCTCCGCTATGACTGCGTATATGACGGCAGATACAAATATTGACGCGGTTATCAGATTGCGTTTCATTTGTGTTTATATTTTAGGCGCAAGCAGCTCAAGAGCTTTCAATATCGTTCCGCTTATCTGCTCCCATTCGGCTTGTGAAACAGACAGGAGATCAACATAATCGCCTGATTTGCTAAATGAGAAATCCTCATCGTAATCCTCAGCCAGCTCACAGCTTCCGTTAAGAGTTATAAGGTCGTTTATATTTATGCTCATGCTGTCGAATGATATCGCATAGTCTGTGACATTCTTTCCGGACGCGTCGATCTGCGCCGATAAATAATCGCTGTCAAGTTTAAACGAAATATTTCCGCCTGACGATTCAAATGATATAAGGTCCTTGCCCGATACCGACACCGTGTCTGATACGCATTCATTAGTGCGGTTTTGCGAGCGCTTTATCTCGTTTTCAATATCGCCGTTTTTGTAATAGGAAATAACATCAAATACATTTGTTTCTCCGCTGAACGCGAGCGTGTAATTTTTATCACTGCTCTGTTCTACATATATTTCGCGTATTTTATTTTTATAAATTTTAAATATGACGTCAAAATCAGATGACGCGCTCATAACGCTTTCAAATATCTTTGATCTTGCCTCGTCCTCGCTTATCCCATACGCGGAGGCAAGAGCGGAAATTTTCTGTCTGCCGTATTCTGTTGAGGCGAAATATTCTGAAAAGCGTGATATAAATGTGTCGGCCTGTTCTTTTGTTATGTGCGCTTTATATCGTTTCGCGTTTTTTGTTTTATCGCCTACAACGACCTTTGAAGTTCCGTCTTTTTTTATATCTATGCTTTTAGCCATGGACAGCAGTTCGCCTGAATTTGCCGAAATAAATCCCTTCGCGTTTATATTGCCCTTTGCTATATCGAGCAGTATATCTGCCGCCGCATATTCTGAGGATACGGAAAACATATCCTTAAATATAGATGAATTCCACTCGTTAGCAAAATTGCTGACAGGTATGCTGAATCCGCCGCTTCCGAAAAGAGGCGTGTTTATAAGTATCTGAGAGCTGTCCTTATAGACGTCTATACCGAAGCTGTCATACAGGTCTATAGACGTGACAGTGCTTGTTTTGTCGGAGTTTACCGTGAGCGAAACAGGCACATCGGTAAGATATGAAAGCTCCTCGATTTTTGCGTCAAGCGAAAATTTGCCGCCGTTTTCAGAGATATATGAGAATATCTCCTTTTCGTCCTCGGATATATAGTTGAATGTTTTTTCAAAATCGCCGCGCATATTAAGCATACTGAGCATTACGAGCTTGTCGGGCGTAACAAAATATTTGTATACGCCGAAAAGTCCCGCGCCTATGACAAGGATCGATGCGCATATGATCATAAGTATAGTTTTTAATTTACTGCTCATAAAAAAATCTCCGCGTTAAAAATATTTTTTCAGTTCGTCTATTTCCTTTATAGTGTCTATATATTCAGGATAATCACGTTTTATCCTGTTTATGCATCTTTTGCAGAAATGAGAGCGCAGCGCGTCTGAATCGCGCATCTGCTGTTTCATACCCCATGTATGAGTAAAATAATTTTCACCGTTCTCAAAAAGATGCTCAAGGTCTGAAAATGTTTCAAGCTCAAGACCAAGCTTTTTAGCTGTCATAGCAAAAAGCCGCTGCTCGGCAAAAACCATATAAGTTAGGTTGTCGCCCTCTATTGTGTTCATCATGAAATCTATCGCTGAATCTGTATACTGCCTGAGAAAATCCTGGTTTTTTACGACATAAAACGCGGCGTTTGCCGGACGTTCTCTCCAGTCTAAATCAGCGTCAAATATATATCCGTACTGCATATTGAAATGATGCACGTCCGGATATACATCAGGATATATATCCTCACGGTGTATAGCCGTGACATCTTTAAGGGAGTCAAACGCGAGTCTGTCCCACACAATAAAATCGGTGTCGATCATCGCGACCGGCGCTGTCTGGTTCCTGAGCGCGAAAAGCTTTCCGCATGCCCAGAACATTCTTGGGTTTATCCTGTCGGGTATATTGTCGAGCTCAGTTGAAATATCGTCCCAGAGCCATGTCATATCGCGCCTTTTATAGAACGACAGGCCTGTTGAATCGGTACAGAGCTTGATCTCCCCGTTCATCTCTTTCCATTTTAAGGCTGACAATATAGTTGTGAGAATATCAAAATCATCGACTTTAAAAACACCTGTGTCTATGATCTGTGGTTTTGTCCATGTAGTGTGTACAGCAAGCATAATAGCACTCTCCTTACTAAATCAATATCCGAACCTCTCAAAATCAGAAACTGTTTTAAGGGAAACAGTGACTCCGTCACCCTGTGAAAGTATACTGCTCTCAAGCTGCGGATGAGTCATAAGCGCGTCTATATAATCCCTGAGACGGTTTATTATAGTGACCTTGCGGCGCACAAAATGATCATCGTCAGCCGTCATGCCCTTAAAAAGAATATTGTCTGATATAAGCAATCCGCCCTTTTTAAGAAGTCTTACAGCGTCGTCGAGCATATAGACATAATGAGCCTTAGGCCCGTCGAGAAATATTATATCGAATATCTCATCTTCGTCTATATATGAAAGGTAGTCCTTCGCGTCAGCCTCAACGACATTTATCGTGTCGGATAGTCCGGCAGCGTCTATATTTTTTCTTGCGGTCATGACCATATCATGATCGTATTCAAGAGTGGTTATCTTCCCGCCCTCTTTAAGTCCCTTTGACATCAGGATAGAGCTGTAGCCTATAGCGCAGCCTACCTCAAGTATTCGTTCAGGCTGCTTCAGCTTTGTAAGCACCGATAAAAGCCTTGCCGTTTCCGGCTCAACTATAGGAACGTTGTTTTCAGCCGCGTATTTTTCAAGTCCGGCGAGAAACTCGTCACTCTGTTTTGTCTTTTCTCTTATATATGAAGTTACATAAGGCGTAACTATAGCGTTAAGATCGTATTCCAAATCACTGTGCCTCCCCGTTCTGCTCAACGCTCATTACAAGGTCGTTAGAATCCATTGCCGCGAGGTGCTCCTCGTACGTCTTTGAAAAAATATGCTCTCCGCTCTTGCTCAGGCAGAAATAGAAAGCATCTGTTTTTTCCGGATAAAGCGCCGCTTTAAGACATTCCTCACCCGGATTAGATATAGGCCCTACAGGCAGACCGGGGTATTTGTATGTGTTATAAGGCGAGTCTATCTGCGTGTCGGCGATCGAAAGAACAGGCTTGCGCTCGCCTAAAATATACTGCACCGTCGCGCATGACTGAAGGTTCATGCCGGAATTTATTCTGTTATAGAAAACGCCTGCCACCTTAGCGCGCTCTGAATCGGAGCTTGTTTCGCGCTCGACTATAGACGCCATTATAACAGCCTCATCGACAGTTATATTCACCTCTTCCGCGCGCGCGTACATCTCATCTGTAAACACGCTGTCAAATACGGAAAGCATCATATTCACTATTTCGACAGCCGAGTATCCGCGCGGTATTGAATATGTTGTAGGGAACAGATATCCCTCAAGCTTTACAGGCCTGTCAGCCGGTATATCGCTTAGGAACCTGTAATTATAAAGCGATGGATCAAGAGCCGCCATGAAGTCATCATATGACACAACGCCCGCGTCAGCGAGAGTCTGAGCTATCTGTTTAGCCTCATAGCCTTCCGGTATCGACACAGTTATCGTATCGCGGTTCGTTTTCACTATCTCGTTTAATATATCCTCATAGCTCATGCCGTCGGTAACGGTTATAGAACCCGGCTGATAGCTGCTGTCATATCCGTTGATCTTCGATTCAAGACGGAATACGAACGGGTGCTTTATGACTCCGGACTCATGAAGTATATCAGCAGCGGCTGCCGCGCCTGTTCCGGACGGTATTTCTACCGTTACAGGCTCTGAGAGCGAAACGCCGCTCCTGTCCTTGAGCACGCCTGCAAAAAAGACAACGATTATTATAATAACAACAGCCGCGGCGGCTTCGATTATATTCAATAATGAAAGTCTGCGTTTTTTATTTTTATCATTCATTATTTTATCCTCCTGAGATATATATACTATTTTATAACATTTTTCATAAAACGTCAAGTAATTTGTTAAATTTGATGAATCAATACGCGGTAAAAAACGCATATTTTTGGCATTAATACAGCTTTTAAAATAAAAATAGGGCGAGTTTTCAAAATAAAGAGGCCTGTTAAGTAAATTTGCACAAAAAATATTGTAAATATTGCACGATAAGCAATAAAGAAAATTTGTGTTTTATATTGACTTTTACAGAAAAATAGGCTATTATTAATATTGATAAATAAAAAACAAGGGGGCATTTCCGTTATGGTAAGAGATGATATAAGATTTCAGCTGAAGCATAAGGTGCTGACTGAGGTCGCAAAGAACGAATTTGACGGAACAATGGATCATGAAACAGCGGAAGCTATACCGTTTAAGATCATTCCGGGCACAACTCCGCAGTTCAGATGCTGTGTTTATAAGGAGCGGGAAATCATAAGACAGAGAGTCAGACTTGCTCTCGGAAATCCTCCGCTTCCGATAAAAAATGTCGAGCATCTCAATATGAACAGACACGTTGTACAGGTAATACCGGCGGCGTGCGAGGGCTGTCCGATAAACCGTTTCCAGGTAACTGAAAACTGCCAGAACTGTATGCAGAAGGCTTGTCAGAAAGCGTGTAATTTCGGAGCTATAACGATAACGCCTAAGGGCGCCGTTATAGATCAGGCAAAATGTAAGGAATGCGGAAAATGCGCGGCATCATGTCCTTATAACGCTATTACAGATCTTCAAAGACCGTGTATGAGAAGCTGTGATGTAAATGCTATATCGATAAGCGATACTAAGATGGCTCAGATAGATGAGAATAAATGTATCGCGTGCGGACACTGTGCTTTCGCCTGCCCATTCGGCGCGATCTCTGACGTGTCGGAAATAGTAAATGTTATAAAGGCGATAAAGGATCCGGAAAAGACCACTATAGCTATACCTGCTCCATCGGTTGAAGGTCAGTTCGGACCGGCGGCTACAATAGGCAGAGTAAAAACAGCGCTTAAAGAATTGGGATTTGATTACATATATGAGGTTGCTCTCGGCGGTGATCTCGTTTCAATGCACGAGGCAAAGGAGCTTATAGAGCGCAAGGAAAAGGGCGAAAAGATGACTACGTCATGCTGCCCTGGATTTGTAAACCTGATAAGAAAACATTATCCTCAGCTGATAGAAAATGTTTCAACAACTGTTTCACCTATGATAGCAAATGTCAGATATCTGCTTGACAAGCACCCGGGCGCGTATATTGTGTTTATAGGTCCTTGCATAGCTAAAAAGGACGAGGCTAAGATGATGGGCGCTCCTGACGCTGTAATAACGTTCTCGGAGCTTGACGCGTTGTTTGAGGCGCGCAGGATAGATCCTGAAAAGTGCGAGGAGGAAGAGTCAAATGACGCTACATCATACGGCAGAAGATTCGGCGCTACAGGCGGCGTAAGCGCTTCAGTCGTAAAGGCGGCGCAGGAACTCGGCTGCACAGATATAAAGGCAAAGGTATGCTCGGGAGCTAAGGAGTGCAAGCTCGCTCTTGCTATGCTCAAGGTAGGAAAGCTTCAGGAGGATATAATAGAAGGTATGGCGTGCGAGGGCGGATGTATATCGGGACCTTGCTCGATAAATACGGAGCCTAAGCTCAAAGCGGCGAGAATGAACAAGATAAAGGGCAAGGACGGCGACTCGATAACAGAGCTTCTTAAGGCTATGGACGCTCTGAATGTCGATATGGTAAGAACAAGCTTTGATATGCCTAATGACGCTAAATAATAGATTTTTATGTAAAAAAACGTCTTCGCACCATTGCGCGGAGGCGTTTTTTATCGTTACAGAGCTGTAAAAATACCGTTATTTATGCCATTTTTTTTGGAAAATACAGAAAAATACGAAAAAACACTTGTTTTTTATCGAAAAAAATTATATAATAAATACATATATATATTTATTTGTACAGAGGACAGGAATGAAAAAGTTTTTTATAGGTGTAATTTGTCTTACTATAATCGCAATGATAGGATATGGAGTGGCGTATGTGATAAGACCGCTCAATTCGATGGAGCTTGATGAGATCACATATGAGGTGAGTATAAGCTGTGATGACGCGTTTGTGGTAAGAGAAGAATCGGTATACGGAGCGGCGTCAGCCGGAACGGTATACAACACGGTGTCAGAGGGCGAAAGAGTATCAAAAAATACTGTCATAAGCACAGTCTACAGCGGCAATATTGATATGAATATGCTGCGCCGTTTAAGAACAGTCGATAAAAAGATAAGCGCCCTAAAAAAACGCGAATCGGAAAGCACCCTTTACGCTAACGACTCAACTTCTGTTGAGAGTGAGATATCATCAAGAATGGGCGAAATAAACTCGCTCTACCGTGAAGGTAATATAGAGCAGATACGCGATTATAAAAATGATATAAATTCTCTTCGCGCCGGAGATATTCCGTCTGTAAGCGACCAGATCGCCGTATACGAGGCGGAGAGAAATAATATAGAAAATTCTATATCAGTGCCTAAAAATGATATAGTAGCCGATATACCTGGTATCTTCACGTCATATACAGACGGGCTTGAAACTGTCCTGACGCCTGATGATATGCGTGATTTTACGCCGACAGACCTCAGAAATATATCGACTTCAGGCGTTACTCATTCAAGCGGAACCGTGACGGAGTCGGGAACGACTATATGTAAGGTCATGAGTAACCACCAGTGGTATATCATAGGTATAACTGATACTGAGCATGCGAAATTGTGCGAGGAAAACGGAAGTGTAACTATACGTTTGAGCAACCTTTCAGGCTCTACGGCATCGGGAACGATCGTTTATCTGTCTGATCCTGATGAGAATAACGAATGTATATTTATAGTTGAAATACCGTCATATCTTGAAAGCGCTTTTTCATACAGGAATATAGATGTCGATCTTATATTTGACGAGTATCAGGGATACAAGGTGCCTATAGATGCTGTCCGCACAGGTGGATCGATAGATTCATATTACGTTTACGCCACAAAGGGTTCTGACTCGTACAGATGTGATATAGATATACTCTATACCGACAACGAGGATGAATATGTGGTAATAACATCATCTGAAGATGCGGAAAATAATCTTTCATCTATGGAAAGAATAACACTTGGAGAAAGATAACGGTATATTTCATTATATGATAAGGGGTGAGAGCCTTGACGATCGAGGAAAATTTGAATTCTGTCAGGGAACGGATAAAAAAAGCGGCAATAGAGAGCGGCAGAAATGAAAATGATATAACGCTTATAGCCGTTACAAAAACGTATCCTGTAGAATCGATGAATGAGGCTATACGGCTTGGAGTTACCGATATAGGCGAAAACAGACCGCAGGAGATACGCAATAAGTATGAATTTGTGGATCCTGTTAAATGGCATCTTATAGGTCAGCTCCAGTCAAACAAGATAAAATATGTCATAGAACGATGCGCTATGATACACAGCGTCGATTCTGTAAAGCTGATGGATGAGATAGAGAAACAGGCTAAAGCTCATGATGTCGATATGGATATATTGATACAGGTCAATATATCGGGCGAGGAGTCAAAATCGGGTATCGCTCCCGAGGAGCTTTACGGTATGCTTGAGCATGCGGCTGTTCTTGACCGCGTCCATGTAAAGGGGCTTATGACGATCGCGCCGAAAGCGGAATTTGGCGATCCTGAAGTCCATTTTAAAAATATGCGATCACTTTTTGAAAGTGTTAAAAATAAAAATTATAAAAACGTTGAAATGAAAGAGCTTTCAATGGGAATGAGCGGCGATTTTGAATCGGCTATACGGTGCGGTTCAACGATGGTCCGCATAGGAAGCGCTATATTCGGCGCGAGAACATATAACGTATAAACAGATCAAAAGGAAAAGGTAAAAGCTATGTCATTATTAGAAAACACGAGAAGAGCGTTCAGCTCGCGCGAGGATTTTGATAACGAAGAGTACGAAAACGAATATATGGAAAACGAATATATGGAAGAAAAAAAGGAAAATCCGATAAAGAAATTCTTTTCGGATTTGTTTGGATTCGAAAAGGAAGATGAAGATATGGATATTTATGATGAAAAAGAAAGCAGATCTGAATACAAGGAAACACCGAAATCAAGCAGACCTGCATCGAGATTTACAAGATCAGGTGAAAGCTATTCATCGTCTTCTTCCTATTCTGAAAACAGAATAGGCGCGTCGGTCGAGGTCATAACGATGTACCCTCAGGGCGTTGATGATGCCTCAAAGATAATTAAAGAGGTAAAGCTCAATAAGATAGTCATATTTGACGTCAACGATCAGATCGAATCGTCTGAGGAGGCAAGACGCATAGTTGATTTTGTCGGCGGAGCGGCTGAGGGATTGGAGTGTCCGTTCAGCAGACTTTGCGCGAGCATCTTCTGCATAGCGCCTAAGGGAGTCAAGTTCACAAACACAAAGACGAGATATACAAAATGACGGCTGACGATAAGCTCTTAACAGCAAAAACAGAGGATCTCTTTAAGCTTTGCGATAAGTATTGCGAGCCGAGGTTTTCTGATTTTCTTGACGGCGCGGAACAGAGGATAATAAAAGAAAATGTAGTGTTCCCGTTCGGGTATAATGTGATTACATACGGCGGATTTGACGAGAGCGAAAAAAAGATGATAGGCGTGTTCCCCGAATGGCAGGAGCCTGACACGGAAAGCTTTCCTATAGTATGCCTTAAAATAGAGGGCGGATTTTCAAAAAAGCTCACCCACCGCGATTATCTCGGCACTATAATGTCTTTGGGGATATCCTCGTCAAAGCTTGGCGATATAGTCGTTGATGACGGCTGCGCGTATGTTTTTGTACACAGCGATATTTCCGGATATGTCAGTGACAACATATCAAAAATAGGAAATCAGGGAGTCAAGATAAGCGTTATCGATGATACAGGAAATGTGGAGATAAAGAGAAATTATAAGACTATAGAGGCTGTATGCGCCTCCGGAAGGCTTGACGCCGTTGTAGGAGCCGCGGCAAATATGTCAAGATCCGAGTCGGCGCGCATGATAGCCGCCGGGAAAATAAAGCTCAACCACAGAGAATGTCTTAAACCGTCAGAGGAAATAAGAACAGGCGATCTTTTATCGATACGCGGATACGGCAGATATATAGTTTCAGATTTCGGAAACGAAACGCGCAAAGGAAGAATACACATAACATTGAAAAAATATATTTAAAATGTCTTGCTAAAAAATTTTCACAATAAAATTTAATGAGCCGGAGGTAGAGTATGTTAAAACCTATAGATATTCAGAATAAGGAGTTTTCAAGAAAGATCAACGGATATGACCGCGATGAGGTTGATGACTTCTTAGATATCATCATTAAAAATTATGACGCTTTGTGCAAGGAAAATATGCGGCTTATGGATAAGGTTGATATGTTGAACGAAAGCCTTGAAAGATATAAGCAGATGGAGGAAACTATGCACAAATCTGTTGAGCTTGCTCAGCAGACAGCTCAGGATATAAAGGATAACGCATCTGTTGAGGCTCAGGCGCTGATAAACAAGGCAAAGCTTGACGCGTCGCGTCTTGCGCGCCAGATAGATGAGGAGCATATAAGAAAGCATCAGGAAATGCTCAAGATAAAAGAGGAGATAGACACATATAAGGCGAGAATACGCACTATTTGTGACAATCTCATAAAGACTATAGACGAGGCATGAAAAAAGCTGAGATCACGTATAATATGCGGATCTCAGCTT
This sequence comes from uncultured Clostridia bacterium, assembly GCA_944391255.1. GTDB lineage: Bacteria > Bacillota > Clostridia > UBA1381 > UBA1381 > Ornithomonoglobus. The sequence goes on from CALXSW010000038.1 coordinate 15,719, forward strand.
TTTATAATTGTAAATCATAATTTGTTAAGCGATAATTTTTTCATCATCGGTATCAGCATACAGCCTATCGCGTTTCCTGTTATGACGAGCAGGAAATAAAATGGCGCATCGTCAAGCCTGTGGCAGCGGCTTATAAAGAAATACGCCATGTCAGCGACACAGTGATTAAAGCCGCAGAGTATGAAAACCATCACCGGAATAATAACAAGAAAAAGCGATGCCGGATAGTTGCCTGAGCTTTTTGAACGGGCAAATCCCTCAACAGCTGTGAACATTAGTATGCCGCAAAATATCGCAAGCACAATAATGCTTAACGGCGAGTCTGAAAATTTGGCGTCAATTATTGACGACGATTTTTCAGAAAACGCAGCTCCGAGTCTTGTCAGGTTCAGAAGTGTTCCACCTATGCACGCGCCTATGGCGTTGCCGAAAACGGTGAAAAGAACATCTATGATATATCGCGGCGGTCTTACAG
>CALXSW010000039.1 GCA_944391255.1 uncultured Clostridia bacterium
CTGTAGCGCCTGCTTCAGCTTCTGCTCTCATTTCAAGGTTCTTCTTTGTTGAAGGTGAAACAACCTCACCCAACAATTCAGCGAACTTAGCAGCGTGCTCAGCTTCTTCATAAGCAGCTCTCATATAATAATCGCCAACCTCTGGATAACCTTCTCTGAATGCAGCTCTTGCCATTGCTATATACATACCAACCTCTGTGCATTCGCCTTCAAAGTTAGCCTTCAAGCCTTCGTATACTTCAGCGTCGATCTGATCCTTAGCGCCTACGCCGATAACATGCTCACATACAAAGTTAAGAGCCTTTCCTTCTTCCATCTTTGTGAACTTTGAACCCGGTACTCCGCACTGTGGGCACTTTTCCGGTGCGCTGTCTCCTTCATGAACGTATCCGCATACAGGACATACATACTTTGCCATAATCTTTTTCCTCCTGAAATAATTAATTTTAATCTTTGCAATTATTGCATTTTCCGTAAAAAACAAGTGAATGACCGCTTACAGTAAAATCAGTTTCTTCTCTGACCTTATCATCCAGGTCACTTGTATCAAGCTCAAGGTCAAACACCCTTTTGCAATCGCTGCACACAAAATGACAATGCGGCTCAACACATCCATCGTAATGTACGCTGTCATGATTGGTGTCAATTCGTAGGATAATACCGTTGTCACACAACAGGTTCAGATTACGATAAACTGTTCCAAGACTGATTTTAGAATCCGTTTTACGCATCTCCATGTAAATCTCGTTTGCCGTAGGGTGTGATTTTGTGCTGCGCAATATTCTTAGCATTGATTCTCTTTGCTTAGAGTAATTCATAATCTTCTCCAATCCTAAAACAATAACGATTACTATATTTATTATACCATAAAAATATATTTTGTCAAGTAGAATTTTAAAAAATATACATTAAATTTATGGTAATATGGTTCTCTAATATTTATTACTATATAAAAAAGACATAATCCTCCAAATCGTATTGTACTCACCCGAAAAAAACACATTCCCGGGTGAGTTTAGAATTATGTCTTACTTTATTTTTTTGGATTTACTATGTCTCTCCAGTCAAGATCTCCGCGCTCAAGACCATGTATAAGTACTTCGGCAGTCGCGGAATTTGTAGCGATAGGTATATTATGCATATCGCAAAGTCTGAGCAGAGAAAATACATCTGGTTCATAATTTTCAGCGTTCAGCGGGTCGCGGAAAAACAATACGAGATCTATCTCATTATAAGCTATTCTCGCGCCTATCTGCTGATCTCCGCCCTGTGGTCCAGACAAAAATCTATAAACATTCAGTCCGGTATTTTCTGTTACGAGCTTTCCTGTAGTGCCTGTGGCATATAATGCATGCTTCTCCAGAATACCTTTATACGCAATACAGAACTGAACCATGAGCTCCTTCTTTTTATCATGTGCAATCAACGCAATATTCACAGAATATGCCTCCTCTCAAAATGTCATCGCCCTAAAACAATTTCTTTCAGCTTTTTCCAAAAACCTGACTTATAAAACCTATCAAAAGACATAATTGGTACCTGATTGCCGGCGAGTCTTTCACTGATATTAGAAAAAGCCTTGCCCGCACCTTCACCGCTCATAAGCGGCTGTCCTTTGATCATTGACACTGCAACAGACTCATCTTCCGGAATAATGCCCAGAAGTGGTATCGACAAAACATCGATACAGTCGTCAACATTCATCATTATTTTGCTTTCGATCAATTCCGGCTTTATTCTGTTTATTACAAGGCGTATCATATCTACGCCCAGATTTTCGAGTTCAGTTATGACCCTGTCAGCATCACGCAGCGACGAGGTCTCAGCAAATGCGACTATCACCGCTTCATCTGCATACCGCGCTGCAAACATAAATCCATCTCCCATGCCTGCCGGCGCATCGGCAATGACGTAATCAAACCTATTTTTCATGTTTTCCCAAAATGCCGCCGTTCTCTCCTCATCAAAATCGGCAGTGGGAACTGACTGAGGCGCCGCAACGAAATAAAGATTTTCCTGCATCGGACTCTTTATAAGGATATCGTCGAATTCCATTGAACCGTTTATATAATCAGAATAATCAAATACTATACTGCTCTCCAATCCCAGCGCAATATCAAGATTTCTGAATCCGGCATCGGCATCAACAAGAGCCGTAAGATATCCCTTGTCCGCGAGGTTCGCTCCTATATGTGATGTGACTGTGGTTTTGCCTGTACCGCCTTTCCCTGATGCAATTATTATCAGTTTACCCATAAAATGTCTCCATATAATGTCTCTATATTATTATATCATATTTTTTTTATTTGTAAATGTTTTATTTTGTAAAATTATACCATAAAATTTTGGTGTATTTTCACAATCGCCATATAAATGCAAAATCAATATGGCGATCAAGGTGTGAGGTCATAATTATTTGTCTGATCAGCGCTGTTTTCATCTGTTTCAGGGAAGAAATACGCGTCAAACACATCTCTCGCAACCTGACCGGCATTAGTTCCACGCACACCATGCTCAAGCACTACCGCCACCGCTATCTTAGGATCATCGAACGGCGCAAATGCCATAAAGATAGCGTTATTCGATCCGCTGCCGAGCTGAGCAGTACCTGTTTTACCTCCGACCTGTATAGGATATCCTTCAAATATAGAGCTTGCGCTTCCCTCGTCTACAACCTTTTTCATACCGTCATGTATCATCTGAAGCGCTTCTTCTGAAATATCTATTTCTTCTTCAACCTGCGGCTTAAACTCCTCTACAAGCGATCCGTCTACAGATGAGCGTATGCTCTTTATAAGATTTACCTTATATCTCGTGCCGCCGTTTGCAAGAGTAGCGCAGTAGTTTGCAAGCTGAACAGGCGTAAACAAGCTGTAGGACTGTCCTATCGCCGCCTGTATAGTGTCACCGTCAAACCAGTCACGCGACACAACATCCTCAACGACCTCCGCCTTATACTCAGGGCTTGCCATATGTCCGCTCGCTTCCTCTGTAAGCTCTATGCCAGTATACTCTCCCAATCCGAATTTCTTCGCATACTCATCAAGCTTATCTATTCCAAGTCTTCTTCCCAGCTCATAGAAAAATACGTTACATGAATTTTCTATCGCCTCTGTCAGATTCTGTTTGCCATGCGTAAGATGATTTTCTGACCAGATCCAGCATACAGGCTGATAGTCCTCAAAATATCTGTATACTCCCGTACATTCTATCGTTTCATTCAGCGACAGATTATTAGTCTGCACTCCCGCAATAGCCGCAAGAGGCTTAAACGTTGAACCCGGACTGTACAATCCCGATACTGCCCTGTTTATCATCGGGTTAGACTTATTTTCTATAAGACTCGCGTAATCCTCATCAAACCTTGACATATCATAAGTAGGATATGACGCCATAGCCAGACAATCCCCCGTATTCACATCAAGAACTACAGCCGCTCCGGCATTACAGTCGTTTCCTATAGATTTTATTTTTGATTCCAGAGATTTCTCAAGTGTTTCCTGCAAGTCTTTATCTATAGTAAGCATAATATAGTTTCCCGGCACAGGATCTACTTCTTCTATAAGCTCGACATCTTCACCGTCTATATTGGTGCTTGTACCCTTCATGCCGTCCTTGCCGCGCAGATATTCCTCCGCCCAGCGCTCTATTCCCTGCTTTCCTATGATATCGTTTATGCCGTATCCCTTAGAGCTGTTCGCTTCATATTCCTCGCTCGAGATCTTTCCGACTCTGCCCAATATATGAGTTGCAAGTCCCGGATAATTATACGTTCTGACATAATCCTCCGATATATCAATTCCCGGCAGGTAGTCCCTCAGCTCTTTAAGCTGAGTTACAGCGCTTATATCTATGTCAGTCGCGATCGTCACCGGCGTTGATGCCGAATATCCGTTCACATCAGCCTCATATCTGACGCCTATTATACGTCTTATATGCTCATCATAAAGTGATCCGCTTACTCCGTATATGGACTGATATGTATACATAACATCATCAGCGCTCATACTGCTGTTTATATACTTATCAATATACTTATTCGACTCAAACCACTGCTCTTTCTCATCATCAGTGCTTCCGCTGTTGTTTTTATCCTCAAATGTGAATGAGTACGGGGTTGTTTCGGATATAGGCAAAGAGTCGTCTATACTGCTTCCGGTCGTATATAATATCTCCACAACCTTGCTTATAACATTATTCAGCTCGTCATTGTCTATATCGCTTTTTCTTATGACTACAGAATATCCCACTTTATTTCCGACAAGAGGATTTCCGTAACAGTCAAGTATGTCGCCTCTCGGCGCTTTTGTCGTTACGCTCGTTGAAAGCCTTGCATTCGCTGTTTCAAGATATTTTCTTCCGTCAATTATCTGAAGCTCAAACAGCCGCGCAAATATAGCCACGACCATCACAGCCATAACTATTTTTAAAATCATAAATCTGTATTTACTGTTCGGCATTCTCGCACAAGTCCTTTCTTACAAATCTCATTATCACATTATCAGCAGCTTTTTCTCGGTACGCTCTCTGAAAAATGTTACGCCCATCAGCGGATACATCACCGCGGCAGCTATTACAGTATACACAGCGCGCGGTATTATTTCCATATACAGCGAATTCAGATCTATCGTTCTAAGAGCAACAAAGCAGCCCGCGGCGCTCATAAGAACAACAGCCAAAGCTATAACTATTTCGCATCTCACAACACCGTGTATAAATTTAGCAGTATTCTTCAGATAAAACGCTATTATTGACGCCACGCCTATAACAATAACTGATATAGGGAAAATGCTTGCAAGCATACTTCCTGAAACAATACCGCATATGACCATTATATACGAGGCTGACGCAAAGCTTTTTTCGCGAAACGCGTATATGACCGCAAATGAAAGCATAAGCTCAGGCATGACACCATTTATTTTTATAAGCCCCGCAAACACTGTGCTTAATATATACATAACAAGAAGCCATACTATAATCTTTATAATCTTTACAGGCATAAACAAAGATCCTTTCATATGTTTTATGTACCGGTCAAAAAACTTAAACCGGATATCAGCCGCCCACAGCTCCGTTTATGACAAGTACATCCTGAAGACTGTCAAATTCCACCGCCGGAGATACGACAGCATTTATCAGGCTGCCCGTGCTGTCAGCAGAGATATTTATTATCGTGCCTATTACAAGACCGGGCGGATATATTCCGCCTGTTCCGGAAGTTTCAACCACATCGTCTATTATTACAGGAGTGCTTCTGTCAAGGAATGTCAGCTGACACTGCATCTGACGCGAGAGCTGCTCGTCGCCCTCGACAAGTCCGTTTCCGCCCGTTCTTGAAATACGTATTCCTATAGCGGCAGAAGGATCAAGCAGCGTTGTCACCACTGAATATGTCGGACCTACTTCTGTTACTCGTCCTACTACACCTTCAGGCGTTATTACAGCGTTTCCAACGCTTATTCCATTTACAGCGCCTTTGTTTATCTCAACAGTATCATACCAGTTACTGTCCGAATATGCGATCACCCTCGCCGCCACAGTTGAATATTGCGTCATAGAATCCTGAAGATCAAGCAGCGCCTTAAGCCGCTCATTCTCTTCTCTGTATACAGCTACATCTCTGTTCTGCCTTTTCAATTCAATATTTTCAGCCTCAAGCCGTTCGTTATCAGCCTTATACGCGCGCATATCTATGATGAAATCCCTAAACCCCGTTACCTCACCGGCAATATAAGAAAAACCTGTTCTTATAGGCGACGTGACCGTTCTTATGCCGACCGTGATCGGATTTTCGCCCATAAAATGCTCAAGCACAAAGCTCGCCGCGGCAATTATCGCTATCACAATAATTGTAATTCTCCACTTCTTTAAGAAAAAAGACATTTTGTTCCTCCAGCATTTAAAATTCCGCCTCAGCGTATAAAACAAGCCTGTTTTTATGGCTTGTTTTATGCGCTGTGTATATTTTTTATCTTATTCTGTTCTTTGAAAGCATTGACTTTATATCATCAAGTGATTTTCCCGTTCCTACGGCTACGCAGTCAAGCGGATATTCAGCCACTGTAGTAGGTATCTTTGTCACCTCTGCTATAAGTCTGTCAAGTCCCTTTATAAGTGCTCCGCCGCCTGTCAATGTGATCCCATGCTCCATTACGTCAGCGGCAAGTTCTGGAGGCGTATGCTCGAGTGTCATTTTTATTGCCTCGATCATTTCCTCGATATTTTCCATTATCGCCTCGCGTATCTGCGATTCCCTTATCTGCACTGTTCTCGGCAGTCCTGTTGAAACATCTCTGCCTCTGACGTCATATGTGCCTTCTTCATTGTCCTCATATGCCGAACCTATCGCCATTTTTATCTTCTCAGCCATCTTGTCACCGACATTGATGCCAATGTTCTTTTTAAGATAATTTATTATCGCGCTGTCAAGAGCATCGCCGGCGATCCTTATAGAACGCGATGACACTATTCCGCCCATTGACAAAACAGCGACCTCTGTAGTTCCGCCGCCGATATCTACGACCATGCTTCCCGTTGCCTTATCTACCGGCAGACCGGCGCCCATCGCAGCCGCCATAGGCTCCTCTATAAGCGCTACCTCCTTAGCGCCAGCCTGTATTACCGCTTCCTCAACAGCTCGTCTTTCCACCTCTGTTATGCCTGACGGAATACATACCACAACTCTCGGCTTAAATATATTTACAACGTTAGCCTGACGTATAAAATGCTTTATCATCGACTGCGTTATATCAAAATCAGCGATCACGCCGTCTTTCATCGGTCTTACCGCGATTATATTTTCAGGCGTTCTGCCTATCATCTCATTCGCCTCATTACCCACAGCCACGACCTTGCCTGTGTATCTGTCTATCGCCACGACAGACGGCTCGCGCACTACTATGCCCTTGCCTTTAACATATATTATTGTATTGGCTGTTCCAAGATCTATTGCAACATCCTTAGTTAATAATCCCATTTTACCCTATCCTCCGTAATTTATATCAGCTTAAATCCAAAATCCTGTTCAAGTGTGTCCGCGAGAGCGCTTACAGGCAGACCAACGACATTAAAATAATCTCCGTCTATATGATCTATGAGCATCGCTCCAAGACCTTGTATCCCATAGGCTCCGGCCTTGTCCATCGGCTCTCCCGTTTCTATATAACCCTTTATCTTATCATCTGTCAGCTGCTTAAAAAACACATCTGTGCATTCCTTTCCGCATACTGTATAAGCGTCAGATATGCGCATAACGCAGTAGCCCGTATAAACCTGGTGCTTTCTTCCGGAAAGAGAACGCAGTATATCAAACGCGTCTTTTTCATCCTTTGGCTTACCAAGTATTTTACCGTCACTCACAACAACCGTATCAGCAGAAATGACTAACGCGCTTTTATTCCTGAGAACCTTTTTCGCAGTCGCAAGCGCCTTTATAAACGCCAGCTGCTGCACGTATATCTCCGGCGGAACATCCTTTGAAATACTCTCTTCGTCCGCATCTGAAACTACGACTGTAAAATCAAGTCCCATATTTCCTAAAAGCTCTCTGCGCCTTGGCGACGCTGAGGCAAGTATAATCTCACTCATAAACCCTGCTCCTCTCCGGCATACAGCTCATCTGCTCTGTCAGAAAAAACAATAATTTGCGTTACAAAACACCGCGCTTTAAATGACCGCGCGTAAATGTATTTTCAGCCATCTTAGGAACAGCTTCTCCGTTCAGCGCAGACTTGTATACATTTACTATTTTACCACATTGTACGGAATTTTCAACAGTAAAATTCAATCTTATTGAATTTATTTTCGTTTTTTTCAAATCGTCTATTATATCAGCCGTAAATATAGGCAGAGAATTGAGCAAAATCGCCTTGCACCCATTCGCGCCCTTATGGCACATCACTTTAAACTCCATATTTTTACGGTCCTTAAGAGAATATATCAGCTTTCCATTCTGACATTTCCCCAGCGCTTTCACCGGACAATTTCTCATTATCATTACAGGTATGTGACCATATCCGATCATTTCTGTTTCCGTTTCTGAAAAATGATCTGTAAGCTCGGCTATCTCTCTCAGATTCAGCTCAGGTGACAATGTTATACAGCTAAGCTTTGAAAACTCCGACGCGGTCATTGAGTTGTATATATTAAGACGAAAATCTCCGTATTGAGCTTTATCGCCGTAATATAAAAGCGCTGCCGGAGATGAAACTGACACGCTTTTTGTATATATATGCTCTTTTTCAAATATATCCGCCGTTTTTGTCACGATCTCCACTGTTTCGCTTTCATTTTGGAGCTGCCTTGCCACATCAGCCGGAGCAAATATTCTTCTTACTCCGCCGGCATTCAATACCGCTCTTCCCTGCTCAATATTCTGCACCTGCGCTGTTAGATACACCTCATCAGGATCAGCTCCAGTACCCTGCATATATAAAGCGTCACCTATCCTCTTTTCATCACGCTTTGATCTCGCACGCGCAAGCTCCTCACATGCCATTCTTCTTACATTGTTGATCTCTTTTACCGGTATCGTTATCCCGTCATCTATCTCAACATTTATCTCTCTGCATTCAAACGCTGTAGAACCGAGCCTGCAAAGCTGTTCAGAAAGTCTTTCAGATGTGAGCGGCGAATGATCAGCTTTTACAGCGCGAACATCTCCCTCGCATGACACATAATTTTCATCATCGTCATACATTGTAACTCTGAGAACATCTCCGTCAGTTACAGATGCGAAAATATTTACAGGTATCTTTCTTATAAATTTACCGGCAGCTCTCTCTTTTGCCTTGTCCGTATATGTGCTCCCGGAATTATTGGCAGGATTTTTATGCGACATCATCTCTCTGCCCGTTTTGCCCGTAAAATATCCATCGGTAAAACCGGATCTTGAAAACGCGTTTTTCAGCTCTTGCATATCCTCATCTGATACCTTAACTGTATGGTCTATATACTTTCTGTATATCCCCGTTACAGCGCTCACATATTCAGGACTTTTCAATCTTCCCTCTATTTTAAGTGACGAAACGCCGGCTTTTCTAAGTTCCTTTAGATGATCTATCAGCGCCATATCCTTAGGACTTAACGCGTACGCGTCAGCACAGCTCTTTCCGTTTTCAAGCAGATCATATTTCTGACGGCACGGCTGCGCGCACCTGCCCCTGTTTCCGCTTCTTCCGCCAAGCACGCTTGACATAAGGCACTGACCGGAATAGCATTGACAAATAGCGCCATGAACAAAAACCTCTATTTCCGCTTTCGCATGCGCCGTTATATATTTTATCTCCTCATACGACAGCTCTCTCGCAAGCACTACTCTTGAAAATCCTTTTTCCTCAAGATATCTCACACCCTCAAGAGATGTTACCGTCATCTGCGTGCTGCCGTGAAGCTCAATATCAGGCATCGCTTTTTTTATAACAGATGCAAGACCTATATCCTGAATAATTATAGCGTCAACACCGCATCTGTTTATTTCCGCAGCCGTTTCAAGCGCGGCTGAAAATTCACTTTCCTTTATCAGAGTATTGAGCGCGCAATGCACCTTGACATTATAGAGATGGCAATAATCAACCGCCGCCTTAAGCTGCTCGCTGTCAAAATTTTCCGCTCCGGCGCGCGCTGAAAAACTGCCGGCGCCAAGATATACCGCATCAGCGCCGGACTGAACAGCCGCCTTTACCTGCGCCATTCCTCCTGCCGGCGCCAAAAGCTCCATTACGCACCGATTATATTCGTTCATAAAACAACTTCCTTCCAGATTATGTATCAGGATTTATTTTCAAGCATATCAAGTATCTCTTTTTCCCTTATCGCAAACTCACTTCTCTGCTTTTTTATAGCCGTTTCCTTCTGCTTTATTTTATTTTCAAGCTCTTTTATCTTGCTCTCTGATTCCTTGAGCATTTTCTCCGCAATATCTACCTCGTCCTGCAATTCTGCTATTTTCTTGTCCTTTTCTTTTGCGTCATCTTCTGCTTTTTCAATGCTTTCTTTCATCGCTCTGTTTTCTGAGATAAGATTTTCGATCTGAAGCTCTGAGTCGTCCTTTTCAAGCATCTTGAAATACTCATCACATATATTCAAAGCCGCAAGCAGCAGCGGCTTTTCACCCATGACATGACTTCCCTCTCTTAGGACAGTTTCAACCTTTTCATTCACATATTCGCAAAGACTTCTTATATACGCCTCATTCTCATCTGCCACAACAGTGTATTTCCTTGAATTTATGCTTACCGTAATTCTATTTATCATCTGACCTGTTCCTCTCGTATTATACTTGTATCTCTTGAAATATATCCCTTTATATTTACGCTGCCGAAATTATCGACTCTTTTTCCGTCCATGTAAAACTGTACACGGCTTATCGTATTAAGCTCCGTAAGCGAATTGACTATGGACGCTATAACAAGCCTCTCATGCATTTCATCGCCCGCGTTTTCCTTTATAAAATCTGACATAAAGTTCAGATAGCATATATTATCCTGAACAGTAGCTGAAACAAGCGATGTTTCGTCTGATAAAAGACGTCTGAGATCACTGCTGTCCGGCCCATTTATAAGCTCGTTTATTATATACTGCTCTATCGGCTGCTGGTCAATTATTTTGATCGTTCTTTCCTCTCGCACAAGCCCCGTTCCGGTGCTGTCGGCAAAATACAGAACAACATCTCTCAGCTCACTTGAAAATTCTTCTGTTTCGATATTTATATCAGACGCCTCTATATAATCCATCACACTTCCGTCCTGATTGACTATCTCCTCGCCGTTTACCGTGACCTTGACTCTTGAAACTATACCGCTTGAACAAAGCGATTTTGTAACAGCATACGTTTCAAGCGTGTTCCTTGACGGATCACCTGTAAGGTATTCCTCCGAAAAATCAACTATCACATCTCCCTCCCCGTCATATGTCACATTCTGCAGCTTGGTATCAGATGAGATTATTTTATTTTTCTTTGCCGTCTTAGGTCCCTTGAACATCTCTTCTATTATTTTATTTATAGCGTCAAGCTGATCCTTGCATTTTATCTCGCGCCGCTCCGCTTCGATTCCGGTGCTGTCCTCATTGAGGAAATACAGATCCACATCCATTTTAAATTTGGAAAAATCCATATTTATCAGAAATAAAAGCAGGGCGGCAAGAAGAACAGCTATTACAGCCTCAAATATTACAACTTTTTTATTCTTCATATTTTTTACCCGTTCTGTTCCATGACCGGCAATTTTATACGGAATTTGCTTCCGCCGTCTGCCCCGTCAAAAATTTCTATCGAGCCATTGTGAAGCTTAACAGCCTCTCTCGCTATAGCAAGTCCAAGACCGGTGCCGCCTGTTTCACGCGCGCGCGAATCATCAAGCCTGTAAAATCGCTCAAATATATTCTGGCGTTCGCTCTCCGGTATGCCGTCACCCGTATCCTCGATCTCTATAACGCACCAATCATCTTTTTCATAAAGTCTGATCGTGATCTTTCCGCCTTCAGGCGTGTATTTTATCGCGTTGTCAACGATATTATAAATAGACTCATATATCTTGTCATAATCGATAAGCAATGACTTCTCAAGCACATTACTCGTGTCATATACCATATCTATTTTTTTCTTGTATGCAAGGCTCGACGTCTTTCTCACTATCGACGCGAGAAGAGCGCCTATGTCCGTTTCTGACAAATTCAGATTTTCGCTCGCGTCAAGCTTTGTAAGAACAAGCAGTCTGTTCACAAGTCTTGTCAGCCTGTCTATCTCATCTGACATATCCGACAAGAATTCGTGGAGAGTTTCTGTATCGACATTATCGACCGACAGCAGACTGTCACACAAAAGCTTTATCCCTGCCATAGGCGTTTTCAGCTCATGCGAAACGTCTGACACAAATTTGCGGCGTTTTTCATCAAGCGCGTTCAGCTCCGCGCACATATAGTTTAGAGTGTTTCCCATCCGCGCCATTTCACCCATGCCTTTTATCTTTACCTGTCTGCTGAAATCGCCTCGAGATATCGCCTTCGTTACCTCCATGAACTCCGTTATAGGCTGAGTTAACGTAAAGCTTATGACAGCGCTGAGCATGCCTATTATCAATATCA
>CALXSW010000040.1 GCA_944391255.1 uncultured Clostridia bacterium
GTGAGAACACGTATATACCTCGAATATTCCTCACGGCACTGAGCTATTTTATGCTTGTACTCCGCGAAACTGTTCCCCATTGAAAACTGATGATCCGTTATTCCTATAACGTCAACACCGTTTCTTATAGCGTTTTCTATCAGCTCCTCCGGCTCTGTCACACTGTCATAGCTGAAATATGTGTGATTATGCAGATCCATTATCATACTGTTCTCACCTCTCTTTATCTTTTTTCTGTTCAGAATTACATGCTTTCAACAACATCTATTCCCAAAAGCTTCAATGCTGATTTTATCACAGTGCATGTCGCGTCCACAACAGCAAGTCTTGCTTTCTTTGTTTCCTCGTCAACATCGTCACGCATTATAGGATTAGTGTTATAGAACTTGTTAAATGCCTTTACAAGATTTGTAACATATCTGTTCACATAGAACGGCTCATTCTTTGACGCCGCGTCAAGAACAGCATCGCTGTAGCCGTTTATCAGCTTTACAAGCGTGTAGGCGTCATCTGACACAGCCTTTGACATATCCGCGTTTTTATGATCTATTCCATTGGCGCGTCTTAAAATACTCTTTCCGCGCGCATATCCGTACATACAATACGGAGCCGATTCGCCGTCAAAGTCAAGCATTGTATCCCATGAGAAAACTATGTCCTTTTCTCTTGAATTCTTAAGGAATGTGTAGAGAATAGCGCCTATTCCTATCTTCTTTGAAACATCGTCAATATCATCTACAGATGAATTATTGTTTATAATGATATTTCTTGTCTTTTCTATCGATTCGTTCAAAACATCTTCAAGGAACACGACATCGCCATGACGCGTTGACATGCTCTTGCCCGGGAGCTTTACAAGTCCGAATCCGACATGTACGCAGTCCTTGCTCCATTCCCAGCCGGCGCGCTTCATTGTTTCAAATATCTGCTTGAAGTGCAGCGCCTGCGGTGTTCCTACAACGTATATATTCTTATAAAAATCATATGTTCTGTGGCGGTAAAGCGCGGCGGCTATATCGCGTGTTGCATATATCGTAGCGCCGTCAGACTTAAGGATTATGCACGGCGGAATATTCATATCTGAAAGATCTACGACCTTAGCGCCCTCGCTGTCAACGAGTATTCCTGCCTCGTCAAGAAGCTTTACTACCTCGTCCATCTTATCCGAATAAAATGCCTCGCCGTTATATGAGTCAAACGAAACGCCGAGCATATCATAAACTCTCTTGAACTCTGCAAGGCTCAAATCTCTGAAATGCTGCCAGAGCTTAGTTGTCTCCTCGTCGCCTTCTTCAAGCTTTTTAAAATATTCTCTCGCCTCATCATCAAGTGACGGATCCTTTTCGGCTTCCTCATGGAACTTTACATATATCTTCAAAAGCTCCTTTATAGGATCATTTTCGATAACAGCCGGATCGCCCCATCTCTTATACGCGCTTATAAGCTTTCCGAACTGAGTTCCCCAGTCACCGAGATGATTCAAAGACTGCACATCATATCCCAAAAATTTATATATTCTCGCAAGAGAATTACCTATAGCAGTTGAGAAAAGATGTCCAATATGGAACGGCTTTGCGATATTAGGTGATGAATATTCAACAAGCACCGTCTTATTATCGCCGACAGTGAGCTTTCCGAAATCATCTCCCGCCTTTTCCACTGCTGATACCGTGTTTTCAATAAACGCGGCGCGGTTAAAGAAGAAGTTCAGATAACCGCCCACAGCGTCCACCTTTTCTATAAGCTCATCAGAGCTGAGCTGCGACGCGAGATCCTGCGCTATCAAAGGCGGCGCCTTGCGCAGCACCTTAGCGAGCGGGAAGCATGGGAATGCGAGATCTCCCATTTTCTCATCAGGCGGAGTTTCAACAGCCTTTTCAACAGCGTCATGCTCAAGGCCTGTGAGTTCAGTCAATTTATCAATAATATGCTCTTTAAAATTCATTATGAATTACCCTTTCCGATTATACTGTTTATCAGTACAGGTCGTTCCCTATACTATACCACTGTATATTATACAACGAAAATGAAAATTTTTCAAGGGGGTAACGCTATTTTTTTCAATTGACACACGCATATATATATGATAAAATTACATATAAGAAGTTTTTCCGGAGGTGACCGTCATGAAACGACAGGAACGAGCGCTGCTCATACTTGATAAATTAGAGGAGATATACCCTGACGTAAAATGCTCGCTCAATTATACAACGCCGCTTGAGATGCTCATAGCAACACAGCTTTCAGCGCAATGCACAGACGCGCGCGTAAACATAGTTACAGAAACACTGTTTAAAAAATACCGTTCAGCCGAGGATTTCGCAAACGCGGACTACGAGGAGCTTTGCAACGATATAAAGTCGGCTGGATTTTACAGAAATAAAGCAAAAAATATAATCGCGTGCTGTCAAAGGATATTGGAAGTCTATAACGGCGAGGTTCCCGACACGATGGAGGATCTTCTGACGCTTGCCGGAACAGGCAGAAAAACGGCAAATCTCGTTCTCGGTGATATTTTCGGCAAGCCCGCGTACGTAGTTGACACGCATTGCATAAGACTGACAAACCGCATGGGACTTACTACAAAGACAGCTCCCGTAAAAATAGAAATGGATCTCAGAAAAATAATTCCGCCCGAAAAAAGCCTTCACTTCTGCCACCAGCTCGTAGCGCACGGCAGAGCCGCATGCAGCGCCAGGAAACCTGACTGTGAAGGATGCCACTTAAACGAGGTATGCAAAAAAGTTGGAATTGAGAAAAAGAAGTGAAAACGACAGCTTTAGATCATCTATGAAAATCAGGCATTATAATCGATACTCTGCCACGAACCCCAAGGTTTATCTCATGATTTTTCTCTAAAACGGGCAAAACGAGCGAAAATAAAATTCC
>CALXSW010000041.1 GCA_944391255.1 uncultured Clostridia bacterium
GTTATGATCGTGATCTTTCGTTCTCTGTCGTTTTCTATCGTTCTCGACGCCATAATAGCCGGAACACCGCAGCCTGTTGAAACGAGCAGCGGTATAAATGATTTTCCGGACATTCCGAATTTTCGGAATATCTTATCCATAACAAACGCTACTCTTGACATATATCCGCAGTCTTCAACAAGCGCTAAAAGCAGGAACAGGATCATAAGCTGAGGAACAAAGCTCAGCACAGAACCTACACCGCCTATTATGCCGTCTACTATAAGGCTGTTCAGCCAGTCGGCGCACTGTATAGACTCAAGAAAGCCTCTGACAATAACAGGTATTCCAGGGATAAAAAGCCCGTCTATGCCGAAAAGATTAAATCCGGCGCCAAACAGTCCATCGCTCGCCCAATCGGTCGCCCAAAGCCCTACTGTTGACATTGCGATAAAATATATCAGAAACATCACAGCTGCAAAAACAGGCAGTCCGAATATCCTATGCGTGACGATCAAATCTATTTTATCAGAATATGTAAGCACCGATTCGTCGCGTTTTTCGCGTATCTTGTCTATTACTGACGATATGTATTCATAGCGTCCGTTTATGATGATGCTGTCCGATTCATCATCATACGCTTTTTCAAGCGGAGCTACTATTTTATTCAACACAGGCATATCTCCAAGTTCTTCTATAACGCGGAGATCGCGTTCAAATAATTTGATAGCGTAATATCGTTTCAAGCTTGGCTCAACAGTTTCCGGGAGCTGACACATTATTTTTGTGATAGCGTTCTCTATTTTCGTGTCAAAACGGAATTTAACTGCCGGAGCCTTTTTTGATTTTGCGGCGTGGACAGCCGCGTTTATCACTGATTTGATTCCTATATTTTTCAGCGCGGAAATGCGTATGACCTCGCATCCGAAGTATTCAGCTATTTTGTCGGTATGGATTATACCCCCGTTTCTCTCGACTACATCGATCATATTGATAGCCATGACAACGGGAATACCGAGCTCTGTAAGCTGCATAGTAAGATACAGGTTTCTCTCTATATTTGAGCCGTCAACTATATTTATTATAGCGTCGGGGCGTTCTTTTACAAGATATGAGCGCGATACAACTTCCTCAGGTGTGTATGGTGAAAGCGAGTAAATACCGGGAAGATCTACAAGCGTAACGTCTTTGTTTCCCTTTATAATTCCCTCTTTCTTTTCAACTGTGACCCCCGGCCAGTTGCCGACATACTGATTGGAGCCGGTCAAAAGATTGAACAGTGTTGTTTTACCGCTGTTCGGGTTGCCGGCAAGTGCAATCTTCATCATATTGCACCCTCCTTATATGTATTAATTTTCCATAATTGATTTTAGCATATACTAACCTGTTTGTCAATGTTTAAATCAAAAACGGTTCAATACGTTAGTTACAAAGCGAATTGTCTTTTGTTAATAAAAAAATTTAAAATATCTATTGACAAAACTTTGTTAATCTGGTATAATAAATTCTGTTGTGAATGCAGATGTGGCGGAATTGGCAGACGCGCCAGACTTAGGATCTGGTGTCCCCGACGTGCAGGTTCAAGTCCTGTCATCTGCACCAAACAGCCCGCCAGGCAAGAAAGAAGCCTGTCGGGTTGTTTTTTTACCATATCATCGCAGCATGATGTTTATGATATTATGATATGTTCCGGCTGTCCTAATAATGAGTATAATGAATTAAAAATTAAGACGCTGTTTTTTTATGATCAATATTTCTACCGGTATACAATATTTCTGATGCTTTGAAGATCCATAAACCAATTACGCAAAAAAAGTGCCAATTATGTCAAAATACATCCTTAGGGATGTTTTTTTTTATATAATATAAATAGGCAACAGATTTTGCCTTAACGGTTAATTAAGAATGATAAAAAAATAAAGCGGCGGTAAGGGATATTCTTATAAAATGATTGTGTATAGATATTTTCCTTGGGGAAATTCGATGATTAAAGGAGTGGATTTTTATGACAAATATTCGTTCTATTCTGTATTTGCCTGAAAATTTGAAAAATAGATTTCGTGATATAAGCCGTAACAGAAATGGTATAGTATTAATGTTTCTTGCTATATTTGGTTTGTTGATGCAGGGATTCAATATCAGCAGAGTGCTTGTTTTGTCAGAGTCTAAGCTTGAAACGCTTAATAACAGGATATATTTTTCATTTTACCTGTTTATGTTTTTTATAAGCGTTTTATATCTGATATATCATATATGGCTCGATAAAAATGAGAGAGTAAGCAGATGTGTGAATGTTATATGTATGTCTATATTTCTGGTTTGGAATACATGTTTGACTGTTTATGACACATATAGCGGCGGTGCGATAGAAATATCGGGTTTTGTTATAAATCTGCTTGTATTCAGCTCTTTATTTCTGTACTATCCAAGCTATATGATGGGACATATATTTGGATGCTATTTGCTGTTTGTTATATGCACAGCGCATTATTTGGATGCCGGCACACTGATAAATGTTACAATTGCCGTTATATTGGGATCAATAACAGCAGTAAATCAGTTCTGGGGAAAGGTGTCGGATCTTAAACAGGAACAGAATATAGCTGATATGAATAAGCTTTTAAAGGATGAAGAGGACAAATTCCGTCTTACATGTGATCAGTACGATATGCTGCTGAAGAATACGCATGATATTTTATTCGTATGGGATCTTAAAGATGACGAAATAAAATTTTCAGATAACTGGCATGATATACTTGGCTTCCCTGTTAAGATCTCGGGATTTTCATCATGGTTTATGGAGCATAGTGAACAAGGGAAAGAAAGAAGCAGGAGGATAAAGAAACTCAGAGACAGCTTAAAGCTGGGGCAGTCGAATCAAGAAGAGGAGCTGCATTTAAAGAGTGTTGACGGACGGGAAATATGGTATAAAATGAGACTTATGAACCAGTTTGATAAAAACGGATTTCCGCGGTTCGGCGTTGGTATATTAAATGATATAACAGCTCAAAAACAGGTGATAGTGGAACTTGAGAGAGAGATACAGAAAGATCAGCTTACAGGCATATTGAATAAGACGGCGGTTGAGATGAGGATAAAGAAGTATCTTAAAAACAGCGATAAACATAACAGGTCAGCTTTATTGGTTATAGACCTTGATGATTTTAAAATGATAAACGACGAGTTTGGTCATCCGTGTGGAGATTATGTTTTAGCAGAATGCGCGTCAGCGCTGAAATCGGTTTTCAACAAAGATGCGGACATAGGAAGAATAGGCGGAGATGAGTTTGTCGTATTTTTACATGAGATAAAAGACACCGATCTGTATGATAAATGCGGCGCAGTAATAGAGAAACTGGGTGAAATATATTGGCGCGGCAAACATGTTAACGCAAGCTGCAGTATAGGAGCTGTGGTAAGCAGAGATAATATCAAAGAATATGCGCAGCTTTATTATGATGCTGATGATGCAATGTATATGGCAAAACGGTCAGGAAAAGGAAAAGTATATATATATGACCATAAACCAGACAGGAAAAAGATAAAGGGCGCATAAGCTTGATTATGTGAGCGGTTTTTGCTTTTGTAAGCACTTTGCTGAATTAAAATAATGTGATGTATAATATAAAAGACATCGAAATACATACGCCTGCGGAAAACGCACTGTATAGTATTTCGGTGTCTTTTTTTGCTTGTTTAAATGGGGAAAATACGGTTAAAAAACGCAGATCGAGGGATAAAAGACAACAGCAGGACTATAAACAGGTCTGTAACAGCCGCAGCGCAAATATTATCTTTACTTTTGTATAATGAGGTGATATAATTGATTTATAGATATGAAATTGTAGTGCAAAGTTACTAATAGTTATGCTTTGAATGTTTGTGAAAACGCAATTTGAATAACAACTATTTTAATCTAAAAATTTCTTTGTCTATTGTTATTAATTAAAATGTGAAAGCTGGATTGAAACATGAATTATATTGCAAGAAGATGTAAGAGCAGCGAGAGAACTCAAAGTATACGCGCTCATCTGAAGGATTCAGCGGAAATTGCCGCGGAACGGTTAAAGTGCGCGGGACTTGAATGTGTGGGCAGGTTTACCGTTCTGGCGCACGATGTTGGAAAATTCAGTGATGAATTCGGAAATTATCTGCTCCGCGGCGACAGCAGTCAGAGAGGAAGCGTAAATCACAGCGCCGCCGGAGCGCTGTACATATATCATCACTATTATGAGCCAGCATATAAAAAAGGGGATGGTGTAAGGGTATTGACAGCGCAGATCGCTGTAAATGCCATATACTGTCATCATATGAGAATGTACGACTGCATAAGTCCGCGTGCGGAAAATGTGTTTATAAATCGCATGGAATCTAAGGAGGAGTGCGGATACGAGGAGCTGATGGGGGAGTTTTTCCGAACCGTCATGGACAGAGATGAGTATGACAGCTTATTTGAGCGGTCATGCAAAGAGATAGAAAAAATATATAAAAGCGCAAAGCGTTTTGACAGCTTTACCAGAGGTATGATACAGCGCCTTGTTCACTCTGCCCTTATTGATGCGGACAGGTATGATGCGTATTGCTTTGAAGCGGATGAGAAACCGGCGGAGGAAAGTATACCGGACTGGGAAATGATGAATAAAAGTCTGAAAGACAAGCTCGCGTCATTTGAGGTAAAAAGACCTATAGACATCATGAGAAAATATATATCAGATGAATGCGGTGCCGCATCGGGACGCGGCGGCGGAGTGTACAGACTGTCAGTCCCGACAGGCGCCGGAAAGACGCTTTCGTCTTTGAGATTTGCTTTAGGCGCGGCAAGGGACAAACGTCATGTATTTTATATCGTTCCGTATACTACTATACTTGATCAGACGTATGAGGAATTCAGCAAGATATGCGGCGATAATAATGTAATGGAGCATCATTCGGGGATCGTTGTTGAAGATGATGACATACGTCATCAGATATATACAGAGAGATGGACGGCGCCTGTTATACTTACGACATTTGTTCAGTTTATGAATTCGCTTTATGCCGGAAAGACGGCATGTGTAAGGCGTATGGCGGCATTATGCGACTCTGTGCTGATATTTGATGAGGTACAGTCGATGCAAAGAGAGGTAGTAAACCTTTTTAATGAAGCTGTGAATTTTCTTGTTTCGGTATGCAGATGCACTGTTCTATTATGTACTGCCACGCAGCCGGTGCTTGAGACGTTGAAAAATCATCCGTTGCAGCTGGCTGAAAATTGTGATATTGTAACGCGGAATGATGAGGAATACAAATCAGTTTTCAAGCGAAATAATGCGGTGAACATGCGCAGTAATGATGGTATGAGCTGTGAGGAGATAGCTGATTTCGCGTGTGGACTTCTTGGATCGAACAGGTCTGTATTGGTAGTAATGAACACAGTTTCCGAAGCAAGACGCGTTTATGATAATATGGATGGTGATTTCAGAAAGATATATCTGTCAACAGATAAATGCAGAGCTACAAGAATGAAGGATATAGAGGAGATAAGAACACATACAAGAAAGCTGTGCGAGGGGGACTCTGACGAGCGTTTGGCTGTTATCAGCACTCAGCTTGTTGAGGCAGGGGTAGATATATCGTTTGAATGTGCGATACGCGCTCAGGCAGGTTTAGACAACCTTGTTCAGACCGCTGGAAGATGCGGAAGAAACGGGGAGTTTGGTCATATATGTGATGTGTATTCAGTGAATGTGAGAAATGAAAGCCTTAAATATCTTCCGGATATAGAAAGGGCAAAGCGGTGTTTTGACAGAGTGCTTGACAGGAAAGACGGTGATATGTTCGCGGATGAGATGGTGAGAGAATATTATAAGGAATATTACAGGACAGATGACAAGCAGCTTGATCCGATGGATTATATATGCGATAAAACAACGATAATGGAGATGCTGTCAGATAATAAGAAGTATGTGAGAGATATGACAGATCGCCGCGCCTTGCCTGTTTTGCGTCAGGCGTTTGAGACAGCAGGAAGAAATTTTTCAGTTATAAAGGCTGAAACGGAGTCTGTCATTGTTCCGTGTGACCGTGAGGCAAAGGAGTATATATCTATGATCAGAGGCGGCACTGTAAAGGAAAGAGCAGATGCGCTAAAGAGATGTGGTAAATACACGGTCAATATATTCGGATATAAGCTGGATAAGCTGCGCAGAATGAATGCGGTATACTTTGAAGAGGAAGCGGGGGTATGGATCTTAGAGGATGGATTTTATAATGATGAATACGGAGTTATTACAGATGGTGAATCAAAGTTTTTGTATTGCTGAGGAGGTATTGAATGGATGAAAGAGAATAAAATATCATTTCGTCTTATCGGTAAAAAAGCGCTTTTTGCTGATCCGATAACAAGAGTGGGCGGTGAAAAATTCAGCTATCCCGTCCCAACATATCAGGCTCTTAAGGGGATATGCGAATCTATCTACTGGAAGCCGACCTTTGTCTGGATAGTGGATAGAGTGAGAATAATGAACCCGATAAGAACAGAGTCGCGCGGGATAAGAGTTCCCAAATACGGCGGCGGGAATGACTTGTCGGTATATACTTATCTTGTGGATGTTGAATATATCGTTGAGGCTCATTTTGAATGGAATGAAAACAGACAAAATCTCGCTGATGACAGGAACGAAAACAAGCATTTCTTTATTGCGAAAAGAATGCTTGAAAGAGGCGGAAGACGCGATATCTTTCTTGGAACGCGAGAATGTCAGGGGTATGTCGAGCCGTGCGCGTTTGATGAAGGTGATGGGTATTATGATAATGAAAGCTTGTCGTTCGGAGTTATGACGCATGGCATAGATTATCCCGATGAAACAGGCTTGGATAAGCTCAGAACAAGGCTTTGGAATGTAAGAATGGAAAATGGCGTAATAAATTTTGTCAGACCGGAAGAATGCACGATGTTTTTTGACAGCGTCGGATACAGTATAAAGCCGTTTGAACCGGGAGAGAATTTCTCAGGTCTTAAGGAATTCGAAAAGGAGGGGATGTTTGATGGCATGGATGACAAGGCTTTATGAAACGTATGAGAATCTAAGCGAAAGCCCGGATCTCCTTAAAGCCTGCAAGATGCCGCTTGTGCCGCTGGCTCACACGGTGCAGACTGCTCATGTTGATGTGGCGCTGAGCATAAGCGGCGATTTTATAAGAGCGGAATGTGTTCCGGCGGAAACGGCGATGACTGTGGTCCCTTGCACTGAGGATTCGGCAGGGCGAAGCAGTGGTGCAGCGCCGCATATGCTGTTTGATAATTTAAAATATACGGCTGGCGATGCGCGGGAATATAACGCGGATCCTAAAACAGCAGATAATTATGAAGCATACTGCGAACAGCTTGGCAAATGGTGTGATGACGATGGCTGCCCTGACTTTGTAAAAGCGGTTTATAGATATGTGATCAAGGGACGCCTTATACATGATCTTGAGAACAGCGGAATATTGAGCTATGGATCCGGAAAACTAAAATGGAACGGGAGCAGCTCAAATAAGCCGTCGGGAGAAATATGGGGCGTATTCGTTAAGTTCAGTGTTTTTGATGCGAACGGGGAGGAAATGGATGTTGAGCCTGTTATGAAAGCATATGCGGAATATGACAGAGCAAGACGCGATAATATTCGAACATGCTATGCAACGGGAAAAAAATCAGCTGTAACATATAAGCATCCGGCAAAAATAAGATACAACGGTGACAGCGCAAGGCTAATATCGTCAAATGATAAAAGCGGATATACATTCAGAGGGCGATATCGTTTGCCGGAGGATGCTGTTGGTGTGGGTTATGAGGTATCTCATAAGGCACACAGCGCTTTGAGGTGGCTTATAGCGAACCAGGCGTTCAAAGTGGGAGATAAAACTGTTATCGTATGGTCTGTAGGAACGAATGATATACCGGATGTTATGGGGGATTCGGTGTCATTTTTCGGCGAGGATGAACCTGATAAATTCGGTTACACTTCGCTTGAAACATATGCAAAAAACGTTGAGCTTGCAGTCAACAGCTATGCGCATAGTGACCTTTATGTGCCTGTAAAAAGCAATATGATAGTTATAATGATACTTGAAGGAGCTACTCCGGGAAGACTATCTATAAGCTATTACAGGGAGCTGACAGATTTTGACTATTTGGAAAATATTAAATCGTGGCATAAGAGCTGCGTATGGAATCACAGCTACAGATATATCAAAGAGGAAATAGATCAGGAGAACGGAAAGAAAAAAGAAGTGCGCCATTATATAAAATATACAGGCGCTCCGTCGATACCTGATATAATTTCAGCAGTGTACGGACCTAATGTGGATGATAAGCTCAAGAAGAAACTGGTTGAAATATTGATAGCGTGTGTGGCAGAGCGAAAAAAGATCCTATATGAGATAATTATGGAAGGTGTAGCGAGAGTTTCGGCGCCTGAGGGCATGGAAGAATGGGATATAAGTAAATCAACGAGCATTGTATGCGCTTTGATAAGAAAATATTATTATGATAAAGGAGAAGTAATAGATATGGCTTTAGACAGAGAAAATAATGACCGCAGCTATTTGTTCGGAAGAGCCTTAGCGTATGCGGAAAGGATCGAATCTTATGCTAATTATCTGGCGGAAGAAAAAAGAGTGCCGAATGCGCGCAAGTACCGAAGCAAGTTCAGAACACAGCCGGCAAGAACGTGGGCGATAATAGATGATAAATTGGAGCCATATATAGAGCGGCTTTATAAGACAAATAAAAGCGGTCTTGTGATGAAGTGGTATTCAGAGCTGCAGGATATAATTTCGAGATTGTCCGAGAACGAGTTTATGGACAGCAGAGCGCTTGATCCGAAATATCTTCTTGGCTATGCCGCGCAGATGACGGAGTTTGGCATAAAAAAACAGACAGAACTTGATAGTGAAAACGAGGAAGATAAAATAGAAAGTGTTGAAGACTGATAAAGAAAAGGAGAAAATAAAATGGCAGTATTAAATAATAAAATAGATTTTACAGTAATTTTCGCAGTAAAGAAGGCTAATCCAAATGGAGATCCGCTTGATGGAAACAGACCGAGAGTTGATTATGATGGATACGGTGAAGTATCTGATGTGTGCATTAAAAGAAAGATAAGAAACAGACTTCAGGATATGGGCGAGAAAATATTTGTGCAGTCAGATGAGCGCAGCGATGACGGCTGCAGAAGTTTAAGAGAGAGAGCGGAATCCTGCGCGGAGCTTAAAGCTATAAAAAAGGATGCGGTTAAATATGCCGAGGTGGCGTGCAGAGAATGGATGGATGTTCGCAGCTTTGGACAGGTATTTGCATTTAAGGGTGTTGATGTTTCTGTTGGTGTGAGAGGCCCTGTGACAGTTCAGACAGCTGTCAGCGCCGCACCTGTAGACACGTTCAGTATGCAGATCACAAAGAGCGTTAACAGCGAGACAAAAGATAAAAAAGCGTCAGACACTATGGGAATGAAGCATAGAGTTGATTATGGTGTTTATAAATTTAACGGAAGCATAAATGTTCAGCTGGCTGAAAAGACTGGATTTACTGATGAAGATGCGCAGAAGATAAAGAAGGCGCTTGAAACGTTGTTTGAAAATGACTGTTCATCAGCGCGTCCGGAAGGAAGCATGGAGATTTTAAAGGTCTATTGGTGGCAGCATAACTGCAAGTCTGGCCAGTATCCGGCTATAAAGGTCCATAACACAGTAAGCATAAAAGTTGAGAATGATGGAAGACATTTTGAGGATTATCATATAAATTATACTCCTCTTGAAGGTCTTGATGCGGAAATTTACGATGCTTTACAATGAGGAGGATTTTCTGAGCATTTCAGGTATACAGCATTTTGTGTTTTGCCGCCGGCAATGGGCTCTGATACATATTGAGCAGCAGTGGGATGAAAATATCTATACTGTTGATGGGAAGATATTTCATAATAACGCACATAATGGAATGCAGAAGGAGGTTCGCGGCAATATAATAATAACGCGCGGACTACCTGTATTTTCGCGCGAGCTGGGTATTAACGGAATATGCGATGTCGTTGAATTCAAGCGAGATCCAGATGGGATAAACTTATTTGGGACAGATGGCAAGTGGCAGCCGGTGCCTATAGAATATAAGGTAGGTAAACCGAAAGAGGATGATTGTGACGCGCTTCAGTTATTGGCTCAAGCTGTATGCCTGGAAGAAATGCTTTCATGCGATATAAAAAAAGGATATTTATTTTACGGAAATACAAGACACAGAACCGAGATCGTCTTTTCGGATGAGCTGCGAAAAAGGCTTTCAGATATAACAAATGAAATGCATGAATATTACAAGAGAAGCAGAACTCCAAATGTAAAGAAAACAAAACGATGTAAAAATTGTTCGATAAGAGATCTGTGTTTGCCGGATATGATGAAATATAGTTCAGCGAAAAAATATATGCAGAATCGTATAATGGAGATGGAAAATGAGAGTGATTAAAAACACGATGTATGTTACAGAGCCTAAAGCATATCTTGCTCTCGACGGTGAAAATATAATCGTGCTGCGTGATGAGGAAGAAACTTTAAGATATCCTCTTCATCTTATAAGGGGTGATACTGACGCCTATCCGCCGCTCCTGTGGAAATAGTGAGGTGGAAAATGCTATTGTTGATAACGTATGATGTGAATACAGAAACAAGCGCCGGAAAGAAACGCCTTAGGCGGGTAGCGAAGCAATGCCAAAATTTTGGTCAGCGCGTGCAGAATTCTGTTTTTGAATGTGTAGTGGATCCCGCAATGGCAAAAGAACTTAAGTATAAACTTGAGCAGATAATCGATAAAGAAAAAGACAGCCTGCGTTTTTACAACCTTGGATCAAATTATAAAAATAAGATAGAACATATAGGTGCAAAAGCATCAATAGATGTTGATGATACTATAATTATATGAGTGCGGATCATATGCTCACATAAAAATTGTGAGGGATTCGCACCTGATTATTAAGCAAAAATCGATAGCTTTATACTATTAATTATATAGTTAATTAAGAAAAATATAGAATTTGTATAATTAAATGAGATATATGCAGGAATAAATTGTTGATTTTTGCAGTCGTGCCCCTCGCGGGCACGTGGATTGAAATTCCGGTCGCGCAAACCAGAAAATCAAGCGTGCAAGTCGTGCCCCTCGCGGGCACGTGGATTGAAATGATGAAATATCAGAGCCGACAACAGAATTTACAGCATACTCAAGAGTGCTC
>CALXSW010000042.1 GCA_944391255.1 uncultured Clostridia bacterium
ACCATCCTAAGCGCAACGCGCTTACAAGCTATATCGGAAATATACCGATAGAACATATAGACAGATCCACAAGACCAATAAAACTTATTAAAGGTGATTCTATAGTGATAATGTCAGATGGTGTTTACGGGACGCTGAGCGACGAAACGCTTGAGCGGATATTTGTCAAGGATAATCCTGCCGCAGCTGCAAAGGCAATTGAAAAGGAGATACTTGCGGCAGCGTATCCTAATCAGGATAATTTTACCGCGGTCATTCTTTCATTATAAATATCAAAGGAGCTGTCAGCATATGAAAAATAATACATATTTTAAACCGTGTGACAGAATGGTTTTTGCTGCATCTGGTTTTGTTAATTTTGCATCAACAAAAACCCCAAAGACATGGAACGATACAGGCATCTCTAAAATAAATATTATCCTGTTGTTATTGCTTGCTGTGCTTATAGCAGCATGTGTGATCATATGCATCATAAAGCGAAAAAGGGATCCCCAAAAAACAAGCACTATAAAACAGTCATCCGGAGTAGTGACCGTAAGTCCAACACGCATAAAAAGCAGCGCGTTAAAGAATAATAATCTTTCAAAAAAACAAGCGGCTGCCCCGGATGACAACACCATTTCAGTCATATGCATTAATGGTGAATACTGCGGCAAAGAACTGACCTGCAGCGAAAAAATGATTTTTGGCAGAAATTCCTCGGTCTGTAATCTGCCGTTTGTCAGCCGGACATCGGGAATAAGCAAAATTCACTGTGTCATTGAACAAAAGGATGGTCAAATTATTATTACAGACAAATCATCAACATATGGAACTTTTCTTGGCAGCGGTCTCAGGCTCACTCCGGGCATACCGTACATATTAAATACAGGAGATGAGTTTTACCTCGGTTCAAGAAATAATTTATTCGTAATTAAATAGGAGGACATTATACAAATGAACATTTATATCGGTCCGTTAATCGCGCTTATTGCATTAGCTGTCATATTCGGGCTTCTCTCTCTAAAAGGCAGTGATGAGCGCTCAAAGCCGTTGTTTTACGACTTTAAAAAAGACAATGCAAAATTCTATACTGAACAATACGCACAGGAGCCAAAGCAGAAACAAAAAATCGTACAGGCACCTGTTATACAAAGCAATAACGAGATCAAAATACAGTGTCTCGGCGGCCTTCTTACTCAGCAGATCTTCAAATCAAAAGACCGGATAGTTATAGGTCGTGATCCCAAATACTGCAATATTCTCTACAATAACAATACTCGCGGAATAAGCAGTATCCATTGCGAGATAAAAAGAACCGCTTCCGGACTTATTATAGTCGATAAAGGCTCTAAATGTGGTACATACCTTGCTAACGGTGCAAAGCTTAACATCTCTGAGCCGGTACCGATAAAGCACGGTGATCGTTTCTATCTTGCCGAGCCGGAAAATATGTTTGTAATACTTTAAAGGAGGGAAATAGAGATGATATGTCCAAAATGTGGAAAAAATGTTTCTCCTAACACTCTGACCTGTTCCTGTGGGCACAAATTCAAGCTTGGAGGCAACACAGAGTTTTTCGAAAAAGCAGACGCTGAAAACATGATGATATCTTCTGTTTTCTCAGATATGTTCAAAAAACATACAATAAAAGATCTTCACTCATTGTTAAATGCGGGACTTGTAAAAGAATCTACAAATCCTCTTGATATGCTTCGCAACTGGCAGAAACCGTGGCTTTTCGTATTCGCCTTTATAATACTTATCGCTTTTATCGCGGTAAGCTATATTGCCGGAAAATATATCAATACTTACAACTACCTTTTCACCGCAATGATCAGCGTAAACGTTATCCCATTAACGCTTGGCGTTCTGCTCTATGAGCTTAACATCCCGAAAAACATAAGCCTATACGAGGTGTTGTTTATAATTTTTATCGGAGCAATATTCTCTATCGCATGTGTAACTCTTCCTAATGTTTTTGTTACATCAGTGCATGCGGGCAGCGCCGCATTTTTAGAGGAGCCGGCGAAAATGCTCGTTATATTGTTTTTCCTCCGTAAGCCAGAAAAAAAATATATTCTAAATGGTCTTCTTGTCGGAGCAGCTGTCGGCATCGGCTTTACATTCTTTGAAGCTACATATTATGCTATCAAAGTTTTCCCGGACGCCGAAACTACTCATACAGCAGCAAGCGCTTTTTCGACATTCGTTGACATTGCAAAGGATCAGACGATTTTCAGAAACGCCGGTGAGTTTTTCAGCGGTCATTTCCTGTACTCAGCATGTATAGGCGCGGCTTTAGCGGCGGTAAAACGTGATAAGCCTATGTCATTCGGCGCAATATTCAATCCGTATACGCTCTTATGGGTATGTATCGCAATGCTGCTCCACTATGTATGGAATACGTTTAGCGTACTGTACGAAGCCGTAACAGGTGGTACAGTTACCATGACAGTATACGTTTTCCAGTATATTATATATTCCGTACTCGGTATCGCTCTTGTATTCTACCACGTTAGAAAAGGAATAAAGCAGGTTACTGATACTGTATATGCAAACAGAGTATACTCAAAACCTTCAAAAAAAGCTGTCGGACATACTCAGGCACCGTATAACGTAAAAACAGCTCCGTCAGCGGCGCCTCAAACTGAAGCAGCTAATATTACATTATATGGTCTTGATGGAGTTTTCCGTGGTCAAAAAATAAAGATAGGCTATGGCGAAATAATAAAGATCGGAAAAGCAAACACCTGTCAGGTCAAATACGGAGCTGATGCTCCCGGAATAAGCCGTGAGCACTGTTCCATTCTCTATAACGGAGATATTATCGTTACAGATCTAAGTTCATCATACGGCACATTTACCGCTTCCGGTATTCGTTTAAAACCATATGAGGCTACAAAGCTTCCGGATGGAAGCGCATTCTATCT